>JAUYEQ010000327.1 GCA_030691295.1 Bacteroidota bacterium | reverse complement strand
TTTACAAGAATATTATTTTCGGGCTGAATCGCTGAAAAAAAACCACTTAATTTGGAATAACAAAAAAAAGAGATTTGACCCTTGAGCGAATTCACACAAATACTGACCAAATACTGGGGCTACGCGGCGTTTCGTCCTTTGCAGGAGGAGATCATCGAGTCGGTGGCAAGTGGCAAAGATACACTCGGGCTGATGCCGACCGGTGGTGGCAAGTCGGTGACTTATCAGGTATATTCGCTTTCGAAACCGGGTATCTGCCTGGTTATTACACCTTTGATTGCCTTAATGAAAGATCAGGTGGAAAACCTGAACGAGCGTGGAATCAAAGCGTTGGCCATTTATTCAGGAATGAGCGCACAGGAAATAAAAATTGCGATGGACCATGCAGCTTGGGGAAACTACAAGTTTTTGTACCTTTCTCCTGAACGAATTTCAACCGAACGTTTCCGCGAACGCCTCAATCAACTGGATGTGAACCTGATTGCTGTTGATGAAGCTCATTGTATTTCGCAATGGGGTTACGATTTCAGGCCATCGTACATAAAAATTTCCGAACTGCGCGACTTGTTGCCCGATGTTCCTGTTTTGGCAGTTACAGCAACTGCAACCGCCCTGGTGATAGTCGATATCCAGGAGCAACTGAAATTCAAAACAAAAAATGTACTCCGCACAAGCTATTACCGAAGTAACCTGATTTACCTGGTCCGGAACGAAGAAGACAAAGTGAATTACCTTTTGAAGGCGGTTCAAAAAGCCAAAGGAACCGGAATCGTATATGTCAGAAGCCGCAAGCAAACCCGCGAAATCAGTGAACTTTTCATAAAAAACAAAATTTCGGCAGATTATTACCATGCCGGATTGCCTTCCAAAATCAGGTCAGCCAAACAGGAAAACTGGAAAAGCGGCAAGTGCAGGGTGATTGTTTCGACGAACGCTTTCGGAATGGGAATCGACAAGGCCGATGTGCGGTTTGTGATTCACCTGGAGTCGCCTGATTCGGTTGAAGCCTATTTTCAGGAGGCCGGAAGAGGCGGACGCGATGGAAAAACTGCCTATTCGGTGTTGCTTTTCAACAACAGCGACAAGCTCAAATTGCAGAAAAATGTAGCCAAATCGTTTCCTGAACCTGATGTAATACGGCGGATTTATGAAGCAATTTGTAATTTTTTCCAGGTGGCAGTTGGCTTCGGAAAGGATCAGATTTTCGAATTCAGCATGGGAATGTTCGCCTCCAGATTTTCACTTCAGATTACAGAAGTATACAACAGCCTGAAAATATTGCAGCGCGAAGGTTATCTCGAATTGACTGACGAACTTGACAATCCGTCGAAAGTTTATTTTCAGGTTAACCGCGACGATTTGTATAAATTTCAGGTGGCCAACTCTGATTTCGACGGATTTATTAAACTGCTTTTGCGATCGTACACCGGTTTGTTTACCAACTATGTTTCTATTGATGAACAATTGCTTGCCAAACGTGCCAATATTTCTCCTGAATTGGTTTACGAATTTTTAACCCTACTTAGAACCCAAAAAGTAATAGATTTCATTCCGCAGAAAAAAACACCGTTTATCATTTTCTCCAAGGAAAGAATTGATCATGAACGCATTAAAATAAGCAAGGAAAACTACGAGGACCGCAAACGCGATTACCTGAACCGGATTGAGGCTATGATTCATTATGCATCGGCAAGTCACAAATGCCGCAGCCAGTTATTGCTTCAGTATTTTGGCGAAACCGAGTCTGTCAGATGCGGGAAATGCGATGTTTGCATTGCAAGGAACGAATTGAATGTGAGCAAGTACGAATTTGATAACATCAGCGAACAGATCAAAAAAGTGATGGTTCAGCCGTGCTTTTATGAAGAACTTTTAACCAAAATTGAAGGAAATGCAGACAATGTGGTAAAGATTGTTCGCTGGCTACTTGAAAACGAAAAGTTAGTTTACCGGGTTGACAACCGGATGGAATGGAGGAAATAATTTGAAAACTGAATAATTTAAAGATTTGAAAATTCAACCATTTAATTTCAGATGAAACGAAAATCGAATTTGATTATGATTTAACAATAGATTCCTTAACTTAGCAAAAAAAAAATCAATGATTTCATTAAGTCAGGATCTTCAGGAAAAGAAAAACTCATTGGTCGAGTTTGAGAGTATTACAGTTCGGGTTTTAGAATATCTGCCAAATGTACTAAGCGAATTCAAGGTGAAAAATGGTTATAAAATTCACTCTTCTCAAATTGCAGGAACTACCAAATATGTCAGGCCTATAAATCAAAGGCTTTTTATCTACTCCTCTAACGACTTTAGAACTAAATTAATTGATTTTAGAACTGTAATTAAAAAATTAAAAAACAAACATGATGATTGGGAAGATTGGGAGAAAGAATTAATAGATAGTGTTTTATATACAATTCAACA
>JAUYEQ010000325.1 GCA_030691295.1 Bacteroidota bacterium | reverse complement strand
AAATAAAAAAGTATTAAAAATGAAAAATCCACAAATAATAAATGGACAACAAACCTCAATTGTATTGGAAAAAGCATATGAAAAAAATCAATTAAAAAGACTTTCTTGTTTCAATTTGAAAATAAAACGGCACTAATATTTACGATTTGTTATTACAATCCACTTTTATCAGAAATTCCCGTATTTTTTCCTGAAATTTCAGGAACCCATCGTAATCAGAAATAATGAACATTTCGGAACCGGAGATCAGATTATTTAGCGTCTGTGCCATTTCAAGCGGATGGTTTAAATCGTCAGGAAAAGCGGCAATCAAAGTGGGAACCTTTATTTTTTCAATTTCTTCAGGAGCAGGAAGATCGGAAGCTGCCCCGCCACGATAAATCTGCGGGTAATATAGCGCATCGAATCCCAATCGGGAATTCAAAAGACGTTGCCTTGTTCCGGGGTGTTCATTTTCAAAAAAATCGGGCGGGTCCTGATTTAAAGTTATCAACCTTCTCAGAAAATCCGGCATTGTTGGTTGTTCTGCTTTCATGGCGATTTTATTATACAATGATTTAACAACTTTGCGTTTTTCCCAGGCCGGCGGAGGAGTAACCAATATCAGCGCTTTAACTTTTTCAGGAAAACGAACTGCAAAATGAATGGCTGTTCCCGATCCCATCGAAGTTCCGCCAAGTATCAGTGGTTCGAATTTGTAATGATTGACCAGATGGAACAATTCATTGGTCATGCCATTCCATGAATAATCGCCGGTAGCCGATTTTCCGCAGGAATCGTATCTTATCACCGATGCGATTTCCGACACCCGGTTAAAATCAACCATCGAATAAACCGAGTCAGATTCTACCGAGCCCAGCATTCCATGCAGCCAGATGAATGGCTGGCCATAGCCGGTTATTTGTAGTATAGGAGGGTTCAAAGTGTAATTTTTCTTTGTAATTGTTGTAGTTGTCGGGCTGTGCGGCTTGAACTATTTTTCAAACAATGACAACTAGGTAACAATGATAACTTTTTTCAGTCCACGTTTTATTCAAACAATCCTTCGTCACGAATCAACATCAGGATAGAAGAATGTGGCAATATGATGTATTTTTGCTTGTTGAATTCGATTTCCCAGCCACTTTTGTTGAGATAAACTGCAAGATCACCCACTTTTGCCTGAAGCGGAACATATTTCACTTCGTCCTTTTTCTCTTTCCAAGGCTCATCAGCATCGGTCATTGCGGGAATCGGATAACCAGGACCGACATTAACGATGTATCCGCTTTGTGTTTTTTCGTTTTCCACAACCGTTGGCGGCAGGTACAATCCCGATGCTGTTTT
>JAUYEQ010000313.1 GCA_030691295.1 Bacteroidota bacterium | reverse complement strand
AGAATTTCCTTTTCCGAAACCATGTTGCATACACAAACCAAAGTCCTGTTCATCACAAAATCCGGTGATTTTACTTTCAGGAAACGAACTTGTTCTCGACAAATAATTTAATATTTCGGTAAACATCAATTATTTGATCACGTTTGGGCAGTGTTTCGTATATTTTCTGAATGTATTGTTTTTCGCTCATTATCCTGAATGTGTATTTGAAATTCAGGTCGAAAGCCATGGATAATAGCAATAATTTATAATCGTTCATGGATTTCAGATCCTCCACGGAAGCCGCTTTGCCGGCCATAATACTTTTAACTATTTTTTCTGAAACCTCTGAATTTTTGTTCAGATCAATTGTAATAACCGGCTGAATACCATACTTTTCCTTGAAGAAACGATATGCAGAATCATAAATATCCCATTTATCGGCATCGCGAAGCAACTGTGCAAAAATGGTTTGCTGCTCACTGTCGAGCTTGGGTAATTTCTGTTTATTGTGGCTTTCAACCGCTTTCAAAATAATTACCTGAAAATCGGCAGTCAATTCCTGGTAAAATTCCATTTGTTGAATAATCTTCGATGAAACCGTTGCATGATCACGCTGAATAACCAATGGATCGAGGTTCTTCGCAACCATGGAAGCTTTGCCAATATCATGAAAAAGGGCATTAATCGTTGCGATCCCTTTTTCCTCTTCTGGTTGCAAAACAACGTTTGCCAGCAAAAGCGAATTGTCTGCCACCCGAATTGAATGTACCCTAATTTCCTCCAATTTATGTTGGTTATCAGGTGAATCAATCGTCAGCGACTTGAAATATTCATCGAATTCATTGCGGCACTTTTTCAAAAGTTTCTCTGTTGACATATAGCTAATTTAATGGCCTCAAAAGTAGCACAATTAATTTGTATAAAACAGGCTGTTAAGATTCAAGTTTTATTATTTTTGTGCTCGCTAAAACAAGCCGGCCCTATAGTTCAATGGATAGAATGTAAGATTCCGGTTCTTATGATCTGGGTTCGAATCCCGGTAGGGTCACTTTAAGAAAATAAATGCCTTGTAGTCAATCGATTATAAGGCATTTATTTTCATTTCCAGCCACTTTTCTTCCCAATTAATTTGTTCACATATCAAAACACACAAAACACTTACGATTAATTGACATACATTTCCACCCATGTCGGTCAGTCAGCAGGAGGATTCCGGGAAAGATCGGATCAGTTTAAATTGTTGTAGAGAAAGCAAACTTAAGGGCAACTCTAAAAACCTATTTTTCTTGTTTCGAAAGCGGTCAAATTATTCATGTCAGATTGTGATTTTCAATTATTCATTTGTTATAGTGTTGATATTTAGTACTTTGATCATTGTGTTTGGTCATTGATTAACATATCTATCCTATTGAAACATTGATTTTTAGCTGTACGCAACGGCTAATGTTATAGGTGAGGTTCATCATGCCTATCTTAGCTTTTGCCCTCGCAATTCCTATCGTGCGGACAATTGAACCGTTCATCCTGTTTTCAACAAAACCAAATACATGCTCTACTCTTACACGAACCCTTGATTTTTCTCTGTTATCTGTTTTTTGTTCATCAGTCAGTGGCTTGCCCTTGTAACCTTTTTCATGTACCATATTTAATACCTTTTTGTTTTTGTAAATATTTTCCTGTTTTTCTCCGGTATAGGCACTGTCTGCATAAAGCGGTTGCCCTTTATCATTTTCATTAAGCAAGCCTTCAATGGGCTGAGAATCATGAACTGAAGCATCCGTTACAATAAATTCTTCGATCAATTTTGTTTTTGTATCCGCTTTGATATGGTTCTTATATCCAAAAAAAGTTACATTGTTCTTCTTCGTCCAGCGTGCGTCTACATCTTTCTGGCAGAGTTTGTGAGGGGTTTCTTTCCATAGTTCAGGTGCGGTGCCAGTCTGTTTTATATGCTTGTTCTCTTCTCTGGTGTTACGTTGGCGGGGTGCTTCAACAAAACTTGCATCAACCATTTTCCCTTCATTGGC
>JAUYEQ010000449.1 GCA_030691295.1 Bacteroidota bacterium | reverse complement strand
GAGCCACCAAATCAACATCAATTACCTGTTTAAAATCGGCAATCGGCATGTCCAGAATCGGGATGCGTTTGATGATACCGGCATTGTTTACCAAAATATCCACCGATCCAACTTCTTTTTCGATTAGCGAAATTCCCTTGTCAACTTCGGCTTCGTCGGTAACATTAAAAACCAAAGTAAAGACATCAATTCCGGCAGCTTTGTATTCCAGCTTGCAGGCTTCGAGTCGTTCCAGACTCAGGTCGTTTACACAAATTTTAGCGCCTGCTTTTCCAAGTACTTTACCAATGGCCATTCCAATGCCATGCGTTCCCCCGGTAATCAAGGCAACTTTTCCTGAAAGATCAAATAAATCGTTCATATTAGTTTTCTTTTATAATTGTTTTCGTTTTAAATGATTGTCTGTTTTTTTACCTATTTTCTTTTTCTTAACAGTCAATTGTAGTCATTCATAGTCATTCTGTTGTCAGATATCGTTTCAGGGCAACTCAATGACAACCAAATGACAATTTAATGACTTTTAATGACATAGGTTAATTGCGGATATCCATAATGTTATCGTAACTGATTTGGCTGAACCACGTCCATATCGGTGTAGTCCATATTTTCGCCAGCCATTCCCCAAATAAAAATATAGTTGCTGGTACCCGCTGCCGAGTGAATTGACCAGTTGGGCGAAATAACTGCCTGCTCGCTGCTCATCCAAATGTGGCGGGTTTCCTGTGGCTGACCCATGAAATGACAAACTGCCTGTCCTTCAGGAACATTGAAATAGAAATAAACTTCCATACGCCGGCTGTGGGTATGGGCTGGCATGGTATTCCAAACACTTCCGGGGCGCAATTCAGTCATTCCCATCTGAAGCTGGCAAGTTTCAATCACTTTACTTACAAGCAACTGATTGATTTGACGTTCATTGGAGGTATTTTGCGCTCCCATTTGCAGCACATTGGCTTCTTTCAGGGTTATATGGCGCGTTGGAAGTTCTTTGTGGGCGGGAGTCGAATTCAGGTAAAAACGGGCAGATTCAGTTGAGCTGTCTGATTTGAAAGTAATCTGTTTTGCACCTTTTCCGATGTAAAGCGCTTCCTTAAAATCAAGCGAATATTCGGTTCCATCGACAACTACCGAACCTTTTGCCCCAACATTGATAATGCCCAGTTCGCGGCGATCGCAGAAATAGGCAGCTTTCATCGGGTCAATTGCAGTCAGTTCAAGTGATCCGCTGGCAGGCACTGCACCTCCGGCGATGTAACGGTCGTAATGCGAATAAACCAGATGGATTTTATCGGCTTCCATTACCTTTTCGATCAGGAAATTTTCGCGCAATTGTGCTGTATCGTATTTCTTTGCATCCTTGGGATGCGAAGCGTAGCGTTCTTCAAAAATGATTGACATATCTTTTATTTTTAATGGTTGAATTTGTATTTTAATGCTTCCAGATAATAATAATCGGCATAATTAAGCGGTGTATCCACTTCCGAGTTTTTAGGCATATTGCCCACGCAATGTTTGATTAAAAATCCGCCATTGTCCCCGGTTTTTGCCAGATATTCAGGTGAACTTAAACTGGCAAGAATTTTATTGGCCAATTCTGCATATTCAGTCTTTCCTTCGTCGGTAATTGAGCTCAATATATAAAGTGCTGAAGCGGTAACAGCAGCAGCCGATGCATCACGGTAAGTGTTCGGTATGGCCGGGTCGTTGTAGTCCCAGTATGGAACCAAATCTTCAGGATTATTTTCTTTAATGAATGCTGCAATTTTTTTTGCGGCATCAAGATATCTAACGTCACCCGTTTCGCGGAAACAAATCGCAAAACCGTACAAGCCCCATGCCTGCCCTCTTGCCCATGAAGAATCATCGTTCAGCCCCTGATGGGTTTGTTTGAGAACAGGCTGCCCGGTAATTGTATCGTAATCAACCACATGAACGGAACTCATGTTTTCGCGGAAATGATTGGCAAGTGTGGTATTTGCATGTGTAATGGCGATGTCGCGGTATTTGGGGTCGCCTGTCTCTTTCGATGCCCAGAACAACATTTCGAGGTTCATCATATTATCGATGATAACCGGGAACTGCCATTGTTTGCCCCAATCCCATGATTTTATACTTCCGATTGTAGAATCAAATCTTGTAATCAGCGATTCGGATGCTTCGATTACGACTTTTTTATAATCTTCGTTTTTAGTGATACGGTAAGCGTTTCCATAACTGCAAAATACCATAAATCCGAGATCGTGCGTATTGGTTCGGTACTGCACACCATCCAATTTTATCGTATTTTCAGTGGCAATCTGTTCCCATTTCTTATCTCCCGTCAGTTCGTACATGTACCAGTAACTTCCGGCGGGGAAACCGCAGCACCAGTCCTTTTTGGTTATCATTCCGTATTTTCCGTCTTCAAAGGTGCGGGGAACCATACTGTCGTTTGCCGAATTTACAACCAGATAATCGAGTTGTTGGGAGAGTTGGTTAACGAGTTTGTCTTTTTGCTCAAAGAGACTTTTTGAGGAACAAGCTCCCAAAATCAGTAAAGAGAAAATAAAAATGCTTAAATTTTTCATTCTGTATCGTATTTAAGGGTTCAATTTCCAGCCAGAAAATTATTCGTAAAATTTCAACAAAGATAAGAGTAATTTGCAAAATGCGCAATCGATTGCATTTTTATTTTATAATTGATGGACAAAAAAAGAAATTATTAGCATATTTGCATAACATTTTAGACAGTCATGATCAAAAATTCAGAACCTACCATTCACGATATTGCCAGAGAGCTGAACATCTCGGCTTCAACTGTTTCCAGAGCATTAAACGACAATCCCCGAATCAGCCTGAAAACAAAGGAAAAAATAAAAGCTGTTGCTGACGCTATGGGCTACCGTCCAAATACACTGGCGTCGAATCTCCGGAATAAAAAATCGAATACTATCGGAATTGTAGTACCACTGATCAACCGGCACTTCTTTTCATCGGTAATAAGCGGCGCTGAAGATGTGGCTTTTAAGGCCGGGTACAATGTGGTAATCTCGCAATCGAACGACCTTGCCGACAAAGAAATCAACATTGTGCAATCCATGTTTTCGAACCGTGTGGATGGGTTGATCATTTCTATCGCCATGCAAACAAAGACGTTTGATCACCTTAAAATTTTCAGAAAAAAGAATATTCCGCTAGTGTTTTTCGATCGTGCTGTTCCTGAAATTGAAACCGATAAAATTGTGGTGGATGATTTTGCCGGTGGTTTCCGTGTGACACAGCATCTGATTGATCAGGGCTACAAGCGAATTGCGCATTTGGCTGGCACCCAAAACCTAATGACTTATTTCGACCGAAAAAAAGGATACCTCGAAGCTCTCCGTAAAAATAATATTCAGTTTGATGAATCCCTGGTAATTATCAACACATTGACAAGCGATGAAGGTGTCTCAGCAGTTCAGCAATTAATGGAACTGAAAAGCCCGCCCGATGCAATCTTCTGCGGAAATGATACCACTGCCCTCAGCGCAATGATTTTTTTGCGTGACAAAGGCATTCGGATACCTCAGGATATTGGAATTGTGGGATTCAGTAATGAACCTTTTTCAAAAGTTGTTTCTCCTTCTATTTCAACCATTGCACAACCCGGATTTCAAATGGGACAAAAAGCTGCAGAATTGATTATCCGACAAATTGAAACCAAAGAGAGAACCTTCCAAACAATTGTATTACCAACCGAATTGATTGTCAGGGAATCGTCGAGCCGGAGGAGTTTTTAGAGATCAGTATCAGTAGTTTCCAGTTCCTCAACTAGTATTCTTCGTATTTTGAAATTGAGCCAGGCAACCAGAATACTCATAAACGGGCTGATAATATTGAAGAAACAATAAGGCAGATAAGTCCAGGTATCAACACCCAAAACCCTTGATTGTGTTGCACCACAAGTATTCCACGGAATCAGCACGGAAGTAACAGTTCCTGAATCTTCCAAAGTTCGGCTCAGCAATTCGGGGGCATAACCTTTATCCTTGTATGATTTTCGAAACATGCGCCCAGGCACTACAATTGAGATATACTGATCGGATGCCGTTGTATTGAAAAATATGCATGTTACAACTGTAGAAGTGACCAGCGAACCGGTCGATTTTGCCCGGTTAATAATAGGTTGGATAATCCTCATTAAAAGTCCGCCGGCTTCCATTACACCACCAAAAACCATGGCTGAAATTATGAGCCATATTGTATCCAGCATTCCGCGCATCCCGCCGGTATGAAGCAGTTCGTTTACATTTTCGTCAGGAGTTACCAATCTCACTTCACCCAGCATCGCCTGCATAAAACCAATGTAAGATGCTTTTGTGTATGATAAACCTTTCCCTGCCACTTCATTAATAATTTCAGGCTGGAAAATAATAGCAAATAGTCCGCCCAGTAAAGTACCTACCATCAACGAAGGAATCGGCGGAACCTTCATGATAATGATCACAAACAAAATGACCGGAACAAGGAACAAAATTGGTGTGGTATTAAATGAACCTTCTATGGCTGATTTTACACCCACGACATCAACAACTGCCCCACTAAAATCGTACTGAAAACCGATGATCAGGAATATCGTCATTGTAATAATGTAAGTCGGAGTGGTAGTTATCAACATGTACCTGATGTGTGTAAACAAATCGGTTCCGGCCATTGCCGGTGCCAGATTGGTAGTATCGCTCAGTGGCGAAAGTTTATCGCCAAAATAGGCGCCGCTAATAATCGCTCCTGCCACAACGGCCTCGTTCATTCCCAATGCTTTACCAATTCCGAGCAACGCCACACCAATGGTTGCAACTGTACTCCACGAACTTCCGGTTACCACCGAAACTAGTGAACTGACAACCAGCGCTGTGAATAAAAACATGGTCGGATTAATAATGTCCAGTCCATAATAAATCATTGCAGGTACGATGCCGCTGATTAGCCATGTGCCAGCCAGCGAACCGATTAAAAGTAAAATTAACATCGACGGCATGGCTGAACCAATGGTAGTCACAATTTTATCGCTGATTTCATCCCATTTCATGCCCTTTTGGATTACGATTACTGCACCGATTGTGGCCGCCAGTAACAATGCAATCTGGTTTGATCCGGCAAGTGTATCGTCGAACAAAAATACATTTGCGGTTAGCATCGCAATTAAAAAGAGAATTGGAAGCAAAGCTTCAAAATAAGTGGGATCCTTTCTCATTAAATCGGGTTTTCTGAACTATAATTGAGAAAATATACTCATTAGAATACATTTCAGGCTAAAGAAAAGAAATAAAAAACATTTTTTTTTTAGTTTTAAGGGTTACCTTTGCATCGTTTTCAGAATAAAAGATGTAGTGTAATAAATTAATATCTCAGGCCATTACCTATTTTAGCATCAAATGAAGAAAAAAGTATTCCGGATTATCAAACTACTCATCATTTCAGTTGTATTTATTCAGCTTTCCGTTTCTGCCCAAACTCCCAAATATTTTATTATTTCAGGAAAAATACTTTCTGATTCAGAAATGTTTCAAAGTATTACTGTTGAGATTAAAAAAAACAATCAACCGGCAATTGTATCACAAATACCAACAACCCGAAGGTTTCGCCTGGAATTGGCATACAATTCTGAATATCAGTTAACATTCAATCAAAATGGATACCTTACAAAAACCATCATTGTTAATACCGAAATTCCATCGGAAGTGATGCAGCGGGAAAATAAGTTTCCTAATTTTTTAATGGCCGTAAAGCTTGAAAAAGAAATTTGTGTGGAAGAAAACACAATCGCTCCAAATTCGGTTCAGCACATCTGTTATTCGCCTGAGAAAGACATTTTTTCCAAATTACCAACCATTTTTGATATTGAATATGTTGAGCAAAATTCTTTATCAATCGGGCAAAACAGTAAATTAAGCGAGAATGGATCTAAATCTCAGAGCTATCAAATCTTCTGAATTTCTATCGAAAAATAAATTTTAATTTCCATCATTCATACTTTTAGTTAATTTTACAGAGTTGTACTTTTTGTAAGGGCAATGTTATCTCTGTATAGAAACGAAACACGTATGCAAAAGATTGGTCGGTTCGGAGTGTTGTTTTTTCTGATCTTCATGTTTTTGTTCCAGTTTACTTCTACAGGACAAAACAAGAAATACTTTATCATTACCGGTAAAATTGTTCCTGAAGTTGCAACAACGCAGAGTGGCATAATCGAAATGTCGAAAAGCGGAGCTCCAATCACCAAAATAACCATCCCAAAAAATGGCCGTTTCAGATTAGAACTCGAATATTTCAACGAATACACCCTGACCTTTGTTCTATCGGAACATTTCAGCAAAACAATCATCGTTTCAACCGAAATTCCGCAGGAAGTATGGGAACGCGACAGCGACTTTCCTCCATTCCCAATGGTTGTGCAGCTTTTCAAGGAAATTGAGGGGATTGATAAAAGTTTTACCTTAAAGGCATCCGGGAAAATATTCTACGGAAAACAAACCGACAATTTCGAAAAGGAAAGCTATTTCTCTGATGTTCAAATGGCTGAACAAATCCAGACAGCAAAAGCACAAACTTCACAGGTAACGAAAGAGGCACAAGGTATTACAAAACAGGAAGCCCAGGATTTGGTCGTTAAACAAAAGAATTTCGACCAGTTGATCAAGGATGCCGATGTACTTTTTCAGCGGGGCGAATACCAGCTGGCACTCATAAAATATCTGGAAGCGAAACAACTTTTTCCTGAAAGGGCTTATGCAAGCGACCGGATAGCCGAACTTCAGGATTTGGTAAAAGCACTTGAAATTACCGAAAGACAACGTGCCGAACTGGAACAAAAATACAAAGACGCCATTGCACGTGCGAATGGTTTCTTCGAACAGAAAACGTATGTGTCGGCCCGCCCTGTTTACGAAGAAGCGCTGCAATACAAGCCTGGCGATGTTTTTGCAAATGGCCGGATTCAGGAAATCGATCAATTGCTGGCAATGCTCGAAAAACAAAAACAATTCAACGATCTGATTGCTCAGGCCGACAACAGCTACAAATCAAAAAATTTCGATCAGGCAGTTACCCTTTACAATCAGGCCAAACAGCTTGTTCCTGAAAAGGAATATCCGCAAACTCAGATTGACCTTATCAATCAGGAAAAAGAGAAACTGGCCAAACTGGAGCAGCAAGACAAAGAATACCAGGAAGCCATACAAATGGCCGATCAGTCGCTGGCAGCAAACGACCTGCAACAGGCAAGATTACATTATCAGAATGCTTTAAAATTAAAAGCTTCAGAAGGTTACCCGAAAGAAAAACTTGATTTTATTACTGAATCGGAAACCAACGCAACCAGATTTATTGAACTTCAGGCCAATGCCGAAAAAGAAGTTGTAAGCTTAAATTATGACGAATCCATTCGTTTACTGAATGATGCGCTAAAAATAAAACCAAGGGATGCATCGGTACAAAAACGCATCGACGATATTCAGGGATTGAAAAAGCAACAAGCAGTCAGGGAGAATTTTGAAGTGGCCATTCAGAGCGGCGATCAGCAAAAAGGACAGCAGAATTACGACCGCGCAATCAACTTTTATCGCGATGCGCTTAAATTGATTCCCAACAACGAAATAGTACTGGGAAAAATTTCGGAAACAGAACAATTACTGGCCAAAGAAAAGCAAGAAAAACTACTTGAAGGAAACTATCTGGCGGCCATTTCGAAAGCTGACAAATCTTTCAATTCTGAAGATTATGCCGATGCCAGGAGACTTTATTCAGACGCTCTTACAATCAAACCAAACGAAGCGTATCCGGGTGAACGAATCGGTAAAATTGACGAAATACTGGCCGAAAAAACCAAATTGCAGCAAATCGAAACTGAATTTCTGGCTTTTGTTTCAAAAGGTGATGCTTCATTCTCCCAAAAAGAATATGAATCGGCCCGAACCAGTTTTTCAAAGGCGCTGGACTTAAAACCCAATTCGGCGGAAGTAAAAACGAAAATTAAAAATATAGACGATATTCTGCTGAAACTGGCTGATGACAAGAGAAAAG
>JAUYEQ010000308.1 GCA_030691295.1 Bacteroidota bacterium | reverse complement strand
ATTACATTCGGATAGTTTGAAAATTCTTCGGAATGATCTCCCACCCCAACGCTGTCGAAAATAGCAAACGAAGCCGGGTCACTTTTAACCCAATTTACGAAGGCATCTTTATCGAAAGTCAAGCCGATTGAAGTGTTTACCAAAATCGAATTCGGCTTTTTATTCCTGAATTCAGCTTCTCCGAGTATATTTGAATTTTTGGGCAGATGTGTGCTGATAACATCACATTTAGCCAGCAATTCATTCAGCGGCAAAAAAGCAAAACCTTCGGCTTCCAAATCCGGCTTTCGGCTTCTGCTGAAGTAAAAAACGTTCATGCCAAAATGCAGCGCAGTGCGGGCAACCATTGTGCCCAAAGTTCCCATTCCGATGATGCCCATCGTTTTGCCCCGCAATTCGCGGCTTTCAGCCTGCCACCGATGGGTCGCAAGTCCTTTCATCAGATGAATCAGTTCTGCAAAAATGAATTCAAGCGTTCCATCATCCCCATAATCGCGGACACCTTTGACCACAATGCCCTGCTTGCATGCCTGTTCAATATCCACATTGGCTGCTTTTTCGTCGTACAAGCTGCAGCACATGCCAATGTATTTCAGTTTTGGAGAAGACTGAATTACTTCAGCGTTCACTTTGGTGCGCCAGCTCACCAGAATACAATCAGAATCTGCAATTCTGTCCATGATTTCTGTATCATCAGCCGGATCATCGTAGTGAACGATGATTGGCTCAGTTGAAAGCAACTTAATTTGCTCCAAAACCGGATTGGTCAACCCGCATGAATCGATGATGGTGATTTTTTGAAATATTGTCATTTAATACGGTTTATATGCAGCATTCATCACATTCAAGGTCTGCCTGATCCAAACCCGGTAGCGCGAATCGGAGCTCCATGTATTTCCGGCGGAGGCGAAGTCGCAAAAATGAATCTGTTGAGGATTTCGCAATTCACCTTCCAGATCGGTTCCCAAAACCAAAGGAGCGGTAAACGACATCCAGATATGTTCAGGTTTAGTTGTAGAAGCAACAAGTTCGATTATATTATTTTTATGCTGAACAATGCCCGCTTCATCCACAAAACCATCCTCAAAACGCGAGTCGCGGGCAAGCAAAACCGGACCACGCATTATGGACTGATGTCCGTTCAAAACAATCAGACGGCCGCTCAGGTCAAGCTTCAAGATCACCTTGTCACCGCTTTTCCATTCGCGGGTAACTTTGCAGTAACTGTCCGATTTGACTCCTTCCACCGGAATACCATTTACCAATACCAATGTCTTGCTGCTCCACTCAGGAATGCGCAACCCAAGGGTGAATGTTCCAGATTTTTCAGGCTGAACAGTAATTTCAATTTGGTCAGATTCAGGATAAGTGGTAGTCTGCAAAAAAGTTACTTTATTTCTTTTATTGAGTAGAACTGAAGCCGTTGATTGACTGTACAAATTCACAAATATTTCATTTCCGCTGGTCATCAAAGCCAGTTTTGGCAAGAGCGCAAAAGCCCTCGGACCATTGGCATTGCAGCAGTTGATATGCATTCCGCACTGTTCTTCGCCTTCGTGCCGCATCCCTTCAAGCGGACTGTATTTGGCAATCTGCGATCCGTCAAACTTCATGGAAGCCAGCAGCGCATTGTAAACAGTTTTTTCTATCTGGTCGGCATACATTGGGTTGGCGGTCAACCGCAGCAGGTTGTTGCACAGCTTAATCCATGTAAAAGTCACGCAGGTTTCCATTGTGTGGTAGGTTGGTTCTGTTTGCCGTTGACCTCCGTGATAAAAACATTCGAAGGCAGTTCCCGATCCGGCCACATTAATTTCGGTATCAATGATATTCTGCACGGCAAGTTCGGCTGATTTCAGATAAGTTGCGTCGCCCGTTATCCTGTAAAGTTCGAGCAATCCTTCGTAACACGACATCATTTCGTAAGCTTTTTGACCGTTGTCCCAAGACCACCAGGATTTCGGGAAAGGAAAACGGTCGGCCACATTTACTCCTGAAGCAGCTTTGCTGATCAGTTTCGGGCCGTCAGCGGTTTCCCATTGGACGACAATGTATTTGGCAAAATCGAGGTAGCGTTTTTCGTTGGTATGCCGGTAAAGTAATACCATGGGTTCCAGTATCGAACTGCTTGGCATTCCTCGGTAGTTACCGGTTTTCACAATATCAGCATGATCTGGACCAACCTGGGTTAACAGATGATCGGCCAGTTTTTTAGCGGCATTCAGCGCTTTTTTATCTGCAGAAATGTCGTAATACGCCAATAATCCAAGCATGGTATATTTTCTGCCCCATATGTCCCAATGCTGTAATTGCGCTTCCGGAGAATAATTACCGATGTAACCGTCAGGAGTTTGTGTGGCCAGCAATCCTGAAACTGCATTCTGAATAATTTTCAGCATTTCAGGATCCTGATTGTATTCGTAGGAAGCGATGGCCGAAAGAATCCATTTTCCCCAGAATTCAGTTTGCCACATCCGGGTTTCGTTGCGGGTTTTAAATGGATCGATCAAATGCTGAACATCCTGCTTTTTAATGCGCTCACCAATGCATAAATCAATTTTTTCGCCCATATAACCATTGATTCGGATATTGGAGGGAATCATCGCTTCGAGTAAATCGGTTTTGGCCGGTTTAACCTGATTGGATTTGGTTTGGGCAAAACAGAAAAATGAAATCAGGAAGGCAGAAATAAGTAGAAGTTGTTTCATTGGGATTGGGTTTGTCGGTAAATTTACTGAGCAGGTGACTTTAAGTCACCTGCTCAGTAGCAAATCTATACTTTAGGCAGCGACCAAGGAGCGCGGTATTCGGCTTTGGTCATGGCATTGGCTTCGGGGTCATTCAGGAATTCCTGTTTCTCTCCGTCCCAGTTCAGTTTTCGTCCTAAACGGTAGGCAATATTTCCCATGTGCGAAAAACGGGCAATGTGCGCGCCAATTTCAATGTCGCAATTGGGTTTGTTTCGGGTTTTGATGCAATCGAGGAAATTGGCAACATGCAAATCGAGTCCTTTTCCGGTACCTTTTTGAATAGGCAAATCAACAAAACCTTCTTTCGCACTGGTACTTTTGTTTTCTGCCATCACTTCCCATCCGCCACGATCAACGATGAGTGTACCGTATTCGCCCACAAATGCAACACCATGAGGACGACGTTTGAATTGCACCCCATCAATGCCAATGGTGTGATCCCATAAAATGCCGAAATCGCCAAAATCATACATGGCCATCATGGTATCCGGAGTTTCCATCGCATCAGTAGGGAAAGCATATTTTCCGCCTGAAGAGCTGATTGCTTTTGGAACATACTGATTCATTCCAAACAAAGCATAATCGAGCAAATGAACACCCCAGTCGGCCATTACTCCGCCGGCATAATCCCAGTACCAGCGGAAAGAAGCGTGAAACCGGTTTTGATTAAAGGGACGCGAAGGACGTGGCCCTAACCACATGTCGTAATCGACCCCGGCAGGTACCGGGCTGTCAGGAACTACAGGGATAGAACGTTTCCAGCCTACATACGACCAGGCACGAACAGAGCGGACACGCCCCAGGTTTCCGGCCTGAATATATTTAACAGCATCGAGCCAATGCGGGTCGCTGCGTTGCCATTGCCCAACCTGAACAACTGTTTTGTAACGGTTGGTAGCTTTCACCATCAGGTTACATTCTTCGATGGTGTAACCAAGCGGTTTTTCGCAATACACGTCTTTTCCGGCTTCGGCAGCATAAATCATCGGAATACAGTGCCAATGGTCAGGCGTGCCGATAATAACAGAATCAATGTCTTTTTGCTCAAGTACTTTCCTGAAATCGTTGTAAAGAGCAGGTTTTTTGCCGGTCATTTTTTCAACTTCAGCAGCCCGTTTCTCCATCACGTTCCGGTCAACATCGCACAGGGCGGCACATTCCACATTGGGCTGCTTCAGGAATGAAACTAAATTACTCCAACCCTGATTGTTGCAACCGACAAGTGCAACAGTAATCCTTTCATTTGCGCCTACGCAACCGGCATTCATCAGTGTAGGAAAAACACTCATAGCGGCTGCCACAGTAGTCGATTGTTTGATAAAAGTTCTGCGATCGTTGGTCATATTTAATTTGATTTATGGTTTATATCAGTAGTATTAGTGGTTATAAAATTTGCCCTAAAGGTAGCCAACGAATGCAAAATTAAAAAGTAAAAACTGGTATCAGTCAATATTTTATTGAAATGATTCTTTTAATGCACTCGATTGCACAATTTCAGCAATTCAAATATTTTTTTCAGTTAAAGATAAATATCAAACTACAATATTACTTTTAACCTCACAACATCAGACAATTCAGCAACAAAAAACCCGCTTATGAGACCATACATTTTAGCCGAAAACAATTGGAAAACTGTAAAAGACGAACATTATCAACTCGTTGTATTGCCATGGGGAGCCACCGAAGCGCACAATTACCACCTGCCATACGCCACCGACAATGTGGAAGCTGATGCAATCGCTGCCGAATCGGCCAGACTCGCATGGGAAAAAGGTGGCAAAGTGATTGTGCTGCCAGCAATTCCTTTTGGCGTAAATACCGGACAATATGATGTGCCGCTCGATATGAACCTGAATCCATCCACACAGTTTGCCATCCTGAACGACATTATTGAAACCCTCAACCGTCAGGAAATTTATAAATTAATTATCCTGAACAGCCACGGTGGAAACGATTTCAGGCAAATGCTGCGCGAGCTGGGACTGAAATACCCGAAAATGTTTCTCTCTGAAGTAAACTGGTACAAGGTAAAAGATGCCAATACCATTTTCGATGATTTGGGCGAACATGCCGGTGAGGTGGAAACCAGCCTGATGCTTTACCTGAAACCGGAATGGGTTTTGCCGTTGTCGGAAGCTGGTGATGGCACTGCAAAAAAATACAGGTTTAAAGCCATGCGCGAAGGCTGGGGCTGGGCCGAACGCCGCTGGACAAGCGTCACAAAAGACACCGGGATAGGCAATCCGGCCAAATCGACAGTCGAAAAAGGTGAAAAATTCTTCAAACTCCTCACCGAAAAAATAGGGAAATTTATATTTGAAGTGGCAACAACTAATCGGGAAGATTTTTACGAATAAAAATTCAACCATTTCAACTCACGGGGTAAGTCATCCCGTGAGTAATTAAAAACCGATCTGCCGCAACAACTTTTGACCTTTAAATTGAAGATGGAAAATATACTTCAAAATAAAACGTTGATTAAATACCATTCATTCAAACAATTCAGCAGATTAAGATGCGTATAATTTTCATTTTTCTGGTCACATTTCTTCAGACACCCGCCTTTGCCCAAACTTCCAAAACCAACTGGCCTGCCGAACTTAATACTGCCAAGAACACGCAATATCTCAACGAATTAGAGCAGCAGGTTATTCACGAAATTAACAAAGTAAGGAGCAACCCAAAACGCTATGCTGAAGTTTATCTGGAAGTACTCCGGGAAAGTTTTAACGGTAAACTATTCACTTATCCGGGCCAAATTACGGTCAGAACACAGGAAGGAATCAGGCCACTCGATGAGTGTATTAAGGTTTTGAAGAAAACAGTTCCGCGACCTATGCTCAATCCCTCTGAAGGACTATCAAAAGCTGCGGCAGAATTGATGAGAGATCAGCAGAAATACGGCGGAATCGGCCACATTGCCCGGAATGGCTCGACTCCGCAAAAACGCATCGAAAAATATGGAGAATGGGATATTTGTTCTGCCGAAGATATTACCTACGGTAGTTTCGAAGCCCGTCAGATTGTGATTTTCCTTTTGATAGATGATGGTGTTCCGGATCGTGGACATCGCGAAAACATACTGAATCCCTGCTTTCGTTTTGCCGGTGTTTCATTTGGAAATCATCCAAGCTATCAGACAATGTGTGTGATTGATTATGCCGGAGAGTACAAAACCAGATAAGGTGAAAATGTGGCAGGTATTTATTAATCACATGAAACGAACATGCCGCTGGAAATTATTTTAAAGGTGGCGGCGCAAAAAAAAGATGAAAATATTGTTCGAAGTGGAGGCTTTCTGGCGTGTGAGTTCCATGAGAACGCTTAATAATCAATTAATTAATACCGTTATTTTCGAATGAAAACAATGAATTACGGTTTGGCTGAGAGTTTTTGAGTTATTAATTTCTTCTTTTCCCTTTTGCCAAGTTCCATTGTTATGTGTTCATCCTTATAGTCGGCGGTATAATTTTGTTGAGCTCTCAGACAAGAATCACCTTTCCCGGTATGAAAAACAGGATTGATAAAAGCATAAAAGTTCTTTCGTGCAGCCAGACCCGACTTTTCCGGTTTTTCAAGATTCTCTTCAATCAGGTAATAAACCAGAAACCGAATTTGCGTATTACTTTCCTCATCATAAGTACCTGCTAACGCCAATGGCGTATGCGGATAAACAATTTGTCCTGGCATTACCATTCGGCTGCTTTTTTTTAAAACATCATATCTTGCAAGAGTGCCATCGTCATGCTCAATAAGGATGGAATTTGATTTACTGCTAAATATCTAAATAATTTAACAAACAGTCATAAAACCAAATCAATATCTTTTGCCATTTAATATCTTAAATTTGCCGCTGTAAACTTTGAGACCGAATTTTATGCTTCAGAAAAAGAAAGAACAACCCAAAGAAAAGTCAAAAATGCATCCGCGAAACAAAAACCGGGAGCGATACGATTTCAAGCAATTGATTGAAAGTTTTCAGGAACTGGCAACTTTTGTAAAACCAAATATTTATGGCGATGAGTCAATTGATTTTGCTGACCCGCATGCGGTGAAAGCATTGAATAAAGCCATTCTGAAACATCACTACGCGGTAAGCTGGGATATTCCCGAAGGCTATTTGTGTCCGCCCATTCCCGGAAGAGCAGATTACATTCATCACATTGCCGATTTTTTATGCCGCAACAACTACGGTAAAATTCCGGCCGGCCCGCAAATAAAATGCATGGACGTTGGCGTAGGCGCAAGCTGCATTTATCCGATCATCGGAACCACTGAATACGGCTGGTCGTTCATTGGATCAGACATTGATCCGGTGGCGATAGAATCGGCCAACCAAATCATTGCTTCCAATCCGGCCATGCAGGGCAAAGTGGAATGCAAGCTGCAAACCAATGCGAAAGATTATTTCTACGGAATTATCAGGAAAGATGAACACCTGGACGCCTCGATCTGCAATCCACCCTTCCATGCTTCCGAAAAAGAAGCGCAGGCAGGTTTCATGCGGAAAATACACAATCTGAATCCGGATAAAAACGTTGAACCAATCCTGAATTTCGGCGGACAAAACCATGAATTGTGGTGCGACGGTGGCGAAGAAAAATTCGTCCGAAACATGATCCTGCAAAGTAAAAAGTTCTCCGGAAATTGTTTTTGTTTCTCCACCCTAATTTCGAAAGAATCGAACCTGAAAAGTATATACAGGGTTCTGGAAGAAGTCGAAGCTTTTGCTATGGAAACCATTCCGATGGGGCAGGGTAATAAAATCAGCCGGATAGTTGTTTGGACTTTCCTGAACACCGAAGAACAAAACAAATGGAAAAATACGAGGTGGAGAACTGCAACTTCAAAGTAATCTTTAATGAAGGTATTTGTCAATAACCTGAACAAACAATTCCCGCTCAATAGGTTTTGTCAGATAATTATCAAAACCGGATTTACCTGCATTTTCCTGGTCCTCTTTTGAGGCACATGCTGTTTGAGCAATTACCGGCAAATAGTGTCTAAGCTCTTTTATTAATTTGGTTGCGGTATGACCATCCATTTCAGGCATTCTGATATCCATTAAAACCAGCGAAATATCCGGATGTTCTTTTGCAAGTTCAACAGCCTCCAGCCCATTCCAGACATGAAGTATGTTGACACTCATAGGTTTCAATAATTCTTCCATATAGAAAAAATTAAATATCTCATCTTCAGCTATAAGTATAGTCTTTTCGTTCCAGTTGCGATGCAGATTCAGCTCTGTTCCGCGATGTATTTGATGGTCGGTTTCGGAAATTGCAGTTTGTGGAATGGTGAAAGTAAATTTAGATCCTTTATTAGGATCCGACTGAAGCGATATTGTGCCGCCAAGCTTTTCAACAAAAGCTTTGGATATGGATAATCCCAGCCCGGTTCCTCCATATTTAAAACTGCTCAAAATCAACCGGTTTACGAATGTAACTGTTGGCTCCCAACTGATAACTGTTTACAATGTCAACTTCTTCTTTTGAAGAAGTAAGAATAACAACCGGCAAAATTTTCGTTACGGAATTTGACCGGATTTTCCTTAGTACTTCCAACCCGTCAACTTTGGGCAGTTTTAGGTCGAGCAATATCACTTGTGGTGGTATGCTTAAATCCCGACCTTTGTACATCCCGGTTCCAAACAGATAATCAAGTGCCTCTTCTCCGTCCCTGGCTACAATAACATCGTTGGTAATGTTGTTATCTTTAAACGCCATCAGTGTCAATAATTCATCATCAGGATTGTCTTCAACCAGAAGAATAATTCTCTCAGAATTTTTCATTTTCTTGTTTTAAATTGTGAAAAAGAATGTGGTTCCTTTGTCAACTTCACTTTCTGCCCAAATTGTTCCCTTGTGCCGACGAACAATTCGCTGTACAGTTGCCAAACCAATACCGGTACCTTCAAATTCGGAAAGGCTGTGAAGACTCTGAAAAGCTCCAAACAGTTTATCAACGTACCGCATATCGAAACCTGCTCCATTGTCTTTAATAAATTTCCCAACAAATTATTCAAAGCGATATGCATCAAGTTCCGGTCCCCGGTGACAATCATATTATCCTGAATATAAATACTTGCCTCCCTCTCAGGATTCGATTCTTTAAGCTCACTGATAATTGATCCGGCCATGCCCGAGAGGTTTATTTCTTGCATATTCATGTCAATACGCGAGATCCGGGCAAGTTTAATAAGATCGTCGATTAAGTGCCCCATGTGGCGGCTAGCGTTCATAACCCGGTTAAAGTAATCTTTCCCCTGATCGTCAAGCAGGTTGTTATAATCCTTTAAAATCTTATTACTGAATCCATCGATGCTGCGAAGCGGTGCACGAAGGTCGTGGGAAACTGAATAAATCCATTCCGATTCCCATTCCACGGGTTTTGGGATTTTCAACATAGCCCTGACGACGAGAAGTGTGTTTATGATGGAATCGTTCGGGAACAAGAATCTCCACTTCTTTCCCTATGATTTCATCACGGCGATATCCAAAAATCCGTTCTGCCTGTACATTTATCATCAATATTTTCCCATCAGAGCCTGTAATAACCATGGCATCAGGCGCCGATTCCAATAAACCGATAAACTTCAACTCCGATTTCTTACGCTCCAATAACTCGTTATCAAAATCTTTGGTTGTTTTCAGGCTTAATGCAACTGGTAAATATTTATAAATGGCAAAAATGGTTATCCAGGAAACAATGGCAGTGATGAACCGCAACAATGCGCTTAACCTGTATGCAGGCCACCAGAATATGATGGCATCTATCAAATGTGTTAGCCCACAGAAAAGTATAAACGCTCCAAATAGCCAAAACACTTTTGGTAAAGGAAGTGAAGGTTTTTTCCTTACAAATAGTATTAAAAAAATGGGGATTACAAAATAAGCAGCCCATATTGCCAGATCTGAAACAATATAAAGCCAGCCATGAAAATCTGTCCAGATTCCACAATACCATCTTGCAGGCCAATCGGCTGTGCTGAAAAGTTCAATGAAAAATTCAGCTATCTCTTTCATTGTGGGTATGTTTTAACGAATCATCTTTTTTGTGAAAAATAAATTATTTAAAAATCAATCTCTGAGTCTATTTTAGGTTGACCTTCCAATAAGAAGAATTACGACTCGAAATTATCAAAACGATACAGCACTATATTTTTTTGATAAAATAATTTAGGTTTTAACTATCAAAAGCTTCGCTGATTTGTTAACATCATAAATCACAAATCATGAACCCGTTACCGGTTGAAAATTCGTATCTGGCACAATCGTTTATACGAAAGCTGATATATTTCGACGTTTTCTCGCATCCATTGCTGGCAGAGGAAATCGTTGAATATTGCGACATCCCCGGGATCGATAAAACTGAGGGAATGAATGTTCTGGAAGCGCTAAAATCCAGAAACCTGATCAACTGCGAATCGGGATTTTATTTCATTGGCGAAGATTACACAAAAGTAGCCCGCCGAAGGGAAGCCAACAAACTGGCCAGCCTGCGCATGAACGATGCCCGAAAGTATGCGTCCATTGCGGCCAATTTCCCGTTTGTCCGCGCCGTGCTTATTTCAGGAACCCTTTCGAAGCATGTGATGAAACCGGAGAGCGACATTGATTTTTTCATTGTTACCGAACCCGGTAAACTGTGGTTATGCCGCGCCCTTCTGACACTTTATAAAAAGGTACTTTTGGGGGGATCGCACCGGAATTTTTGCCTGAATTATTTTATCGACTCAAACAACCTCGAAATTCCCGACAAAAATATTTTTACAGCTACCGAGCTCGTGACTTTACTGCCGATGTACAATTATTCGCTTTATAAAAACATTATGAGCCGGAACAACTGGGTGAGCGCCGAATTTCCGAATTTTAAGCTCCGTCCCGAAGAATACGACGTTCGACCAGGATCAACAAAAAAAGTACTGGAATATATTCTCAACAACTCATTGGGCAGTTCTCTCGACAGATTGAGCTTTTCGGTCATTTTGGGTTTCTGGAAACGAAAATTCCGCCACCTGAGCGAAAAGAATTTCTCGCTCAACTTCCGCTCGCAAATAAATGTATCCAAACACCATCCCAATGCTTTTCAGGAAAAGGTCGTGAACAAATATTATGAAAACATAACCACTTTCGAACAATCTACAGGTTTTCAGATTACACCTTCCGGCGAATATAAAATTGCACAATAGATGAACGTGAATAAAAAAAATGTCTGGATTTTGGGAGGAACCGGGTTCATTGGGAGAGCCCTGATCAAACAACTTTGCCTGTCTGATAAATACTTGCTGCACCTGCTTGTACACCAAAATATCCCGTATAAATTTCTGGAGCCATTTTCAATTTTTACAGGCAGTCTCGAAAATTTTGACCTGACATGGCTTGAGAAATATCCTCCTGACATTGTTTTTCATTTGGCCAGGTTGGGCGGTTCCAACGCAATCAGCCGCAGCTTTTCATCGCGCAAAGGTGCCAAAGCCAATGAAAGGCTGATTCAGTTTTTATCGCCAATGAGTAATCCGCCAATAATCGTCTATGTTTCAGGATCATTAATGTACGGACCGCAGGAAAACGGCAAAGTTGCCAATGAGCTTTCGGAATTGAAGCCCGTATCGTATGCACGGTATTATTTCCGTGC
>JAUYEQ010000290.1 GCA_030691295.1 Bacteroidota bacterium | reverse complement strand
GTAACCGAATTGATCTTGTGTATTTTGTTCACCATTTTCTGAAGAGCCATCTGATCTTTCACAATATAATCGTAAGCGCCATATTTCATGCTGTTAATAGCAATGTCAATACTATCCTGCCCCGACAAAAAGATAAACTCTACATTTGGATTGGTCTTCTTTGCCTTAATTAGAACCTCAATTCCGGTCATTCCTTCCAGCAGGTAATCCTGAATAATGATATCGGGATTTTGGTGCATATTTTTCAGTACTTCTTCTCCTGATAAAAAGGATTCGACTCTGGTGAATTTGTTGGTTTTAAGATAACTTACAACCAGCTTATTGTATATCTGGTTGTCCTCAACTACAAATATGAGAGGATTCTTGAAGTTTGCCATGTTAGTATATATTGCGTTTATCGTTTATGCATCATAAAGTGTGAAACCGAAATCCCAACTCAAATTTTCAACTTTTGTAAAAATCACGACAAAGTAACTAAAAATAGGAAAAAACCACCGCTTTATTTAACTATTCTTTTTTTGAACGTGTGTTTTTTCTTTTTGGTATATTTCCCCTCCTTTAATTTCAGCATTGAAATGGCAACTACCGCGAGGCTTTATGGCTACCGAATCCCAAACTGCCTACTCCGATAAGGAATCCGAAAGCGTACCATCCTCCGTTGTTATTGACCGCCCAAACTGCAACATCGTCGGTGAATAAACTTATGACGAACGAAGCCGGAGCAATTATGCCATGCCACAAACCACCAAAGAAGCCATAAGTTTGCCCCATTTTACAGGCTTCAATATTCTGAACTTCGGCACAAGATGAAAAAAGCAATACAGAGAGAAGTACAAAAAAGACAATAGATAGCAGTTTTTTTGTTTTCATTCTTGGTTTATTTGGTTAAAGTATGTTTTTTGTAAACAGGATAAAGAAATCAGGTGATTCCTGCTACCCGAAAGATACAAATTCAATTTTAATACACTCCCCTTTTTGTATGTTTTACAAACTTTGATGCAAATTTCTGTGTCAAATTGTTTGAGAATCAAATAAAAATCTAATCTTTAACCAGCCAAAATCAACTCATAACCCTTATCCTGCATGACAAAACTGCATGACCTCATAGACGTAAGATTGTTTCAGACCATGCTTGACCGCCTCAATGAAATTTATTCTTTCCCTGTTTACCTCCTCAATCTGGATAGTAATAGTCTGTATAATAGCACACAGCAAAATATCTGCACGAGGTTTCACTGTTCTCATCACCAATTCGAATGTATTGAAAAACAGCCATCGGTTGCCGAACCGAATTACAGTAATCCGACTGTTGTTAATCATTGTCCGTATGGCATGAACAATTGCATCTCCCCAATTTTCATCGACGGGAAACATTTTGGCAATCTTTTAACTGCCCCCTTTTTTAATGAAAAACCAGATTTGAAATTTTTCAGTGAACAGGCAGCCCACAAAGGATTTGAAATTGCGGATTATTTGGATGAAATTGAAAAAGTGCCGATATGGTCGCCTGAACAACTTGATAAACATCTAGCGGTAATCAATAATATGATTGAAATGTCGACAAGCGCCACAGCAAAAGATTTGAAGGAAAAAGCAAACAGCATACAAGTTCAGGAAATTGAAACGAATTACCGTTTAATGTTCGATAATATCACTCAGGGTTTTGCCTGGCATAAAATAATTCTGGATAAAAGCGGCATGCCGGTTGATTATCTCTATCTTTCAGTAAATCCGGCATTTGAAAAACTTACCGGAATGAAAGCCAGCAACATTATCGGAAAAACAGTAAAAGAGGTTTTACCGCAAACTGAAAAATACTGGATTGACTTATTTGGAAACGTTGCCCTGACTGGAGAAGCGGTTCAGTATGAAAATTATTCAGTTGAATTGGGGAAATATTTTGAAGTTTGGGCATTCAGCCCGCAAATTGGTGAATTTGCAACGGTTTTTACAGATATCACCAAACGTAAACGCGATGAAGAAATACAAAAAGTAATGTATTCAATTTCCAGGGGTACTTCAAAGTCAAATGATTTGGGCGAATTAATTTTGATGATTCAGAACCAGTTGGAATCACTAATCGATGTGACCAATTTTTACATCGCCCTTTACGATGAAATTTCTGATTCGTTTACTATACCTTATTATTCCGACGAAAAAGACGACATTACAAGCTTCCCGGCAGGGAAATCTTTGTCGGCTTATGTGATCAATACGAAAATGACACTGCATGGAAAACGGGCTGATGTTGATGCGCTTAAACAAGCCGGACTTGTTAAATCTGTTGGAGAACCGTCAGCGGTCTGGCTGGGCCTGCCATTGCTGATAAAAGATAAACCTATCGGAGTTTTTGCTTTACAAAGCTATGTGGATGAAAACGCATTTACGCCGGAAGATGTAAATATGCTTGAGTTCGTTTCACAACAAATAAGCTCATCAATTCAGCAGAAGAAAGCGGAACAGGAGATCAAATCGGCACTTGAAAAGGCGGAAGAAGGTGATCGGCTGAAAACTTCCTTTTTGGCAAACATGTCGCACGAACTGCGCACCCCGATGAACGGTATAATGGGATTTGCCGAATTGCTTAATGATGATAATTTATCAAACGAAGACCGGCACGAATTCATTAATGTTATTAACGACAGCAGTCAAAGTTTGCTCGATGTGATTACCAACATTGTAGATATTTCTAAAATCGACAGCAGACAAATTCATATCAAAACAGCGCCATTTAATTTGAACAGCCTTCTCGGCGAGCTGTTGAATTGGTTTGCAGGAGAAAAGGTGGTTAAAGACAAGCATGAGTTAACTATTGAATTGGTAAAGGAACTTTCAGATGATCAATGCATTGTTGTTTCAGATCAGATAAAAATCAGGCACATTTTCTGCCTTTTGCTTAACAATTCCGGAAAATTTACAAAAAGCGGGTTCATCCGTTTTGGTTATTCGGTTCATGGAAAAAATACTCGGTTCTTTGTTCAGGATACCGGCAAAGGAATTTCACCGGAAAAACAATGTTTCATTTTTGAAAAGTTCAGGCAGGAAGACGAAACGCTTTCCAGAAAATACGGTGGTGTTGGGCTGGGACTGACCATTGCCAAAGGACTTGTTGAATTAATTGGTGGCAAGATCTGGGTTGATTCTGAACCGGAAAAAGGTACAACTGTCTTTTTCGAAATCCCTGAAGTTCTTTAATTGACAATCAATTTTTCAACCCTTTTTATATTTCTGGATTTAACTTCTATGAGATAAATACCATTTTTAAGTATATTGGGTTCAATGCGCGAGTCCTTCATTTTTAGTATTCCATTCAACACTGTTCGTCCGTTCAGATCATAAATCCGGAAACTTTCTGTTCCTGAAAATTCAGGCAAAATTATCCTGATTTTTTTTGTCGCGTATTCCGGAATGATTTGGATTTGTTCTGATTTGGCAATATTCCTTGCCGGTGAAACGATGTCAGCTTTGGCACACAACCATTTTTCGGGATCGAAATGAATAGAATCTACTTTTTCTTCGGAAATTACAAACTCCTGATTTTGTTCGGTATTGAACAGCCTCAGATCCTTGAAATGTGCGTCTTTCCAAACTCTGACAGGCAAATGCATTTCGAAAAAACTGACAGAAGGATGCGATGCAACCTGACTTACCCTGATTTTTGTCGTCCCCAAATCTCCGGGAAATTCAGTGATGCTGTATGTGGGATAACCTTCGCCGTAATACCAGTCGTTGAAGAATTCGGTAAACGAGGTGTCGGCTACCGCTTCAAGGTGTTTCACAAATTGATCGTGGGTGGCAAAACCGTTTGCAACCGACGGATCCTCCAGATAGTTCTTCAAGCTTCTGAAAAACGGCTCGTCCCCCATTTCCCAGCGCAGCATGTGCAACAAATAGGCGCCTTTCGAATACGAAAGCCGTCCGTTGAAAATCCTGAAAACACTGGTAGTATCCACAACATAAACAGAACCACCGGTGGATGAAAAAATTCTGTTACGCTGATTTTCTTTCCATCGTGGCCAGGCCGCTTCATCCAGAAGGTTTTCAAAGGCAAGTCCGGTAAGGTAAGTGGCAAATCCTTCGTTCAGCCAGATGTCGTGCCAGCTCGCCAGCGTAATGTAATTGCCAAACCACTGATGGGCCATTTCGTGGGCAACCAGTTCAAAGTTAAGATCAGTCATAAAACTCATGGTCTGGTGCTCCATTCCCCCTCCCCAGCCAAACTGTGCATGTCCGTATTTTTCATCGGCAAACGGATAGGGTATCAGTCTTGAATTGAAGAAGGTCATGATATCATGGGTTTCGTTTGCTTTTGATTTTGCAGTGGCAAGGTATTCCGGGTAAA
>JAUYEQ010000274.1 GCA_030691295.1 Bacteroidota bacterium | reverse complement strand
GATAATTTTGCCTGGTTTGAAAAGGTATGTTCGATCGCTGAAAAAACCTGGTGATACTCGTTGGGTTTGTATTCTGTTTTCAGTTCCTGACCACGGGATTTAAATTTCCCATTGGCATCGGTCCGGGTAAAATCGAGGCTTTTGTCTTTGTCTTCGAGCTGATAGCCAAAAATATATTCGCCGGTAAACTTTGTTTTTGGCTTGAAGTAATAGTCAAAACCGGTACGCAGGTTGTGGTTGGTAAACAACTTGTCTTCATACTCATACGAGTTTTCAATCTGTGTAATCTGCCCATCTTTCAAATCGGTTTTGAACTTGTCTTTTGGTTTCGGCACATTCCGGCGTAAAAAATCGTAGTTGGCAAACAGGTTGAATTTTTCGGTTTTATTCGAAAGCGAAAATCCACCGGATTGTCCGTCGTGATTGCCAGCCATTGCTAACCTGTGTCGAATAAGTTTCGAAACCCATCATCGAAACTGTCAGTTTATACGCTCCCTTACGGATATTCTTCAGGCAGAAATAGCCTTTGTCGTCGGTTAAAGTTCCAACTTTAATCTGGTTGTCAACACCTTCAATCAAAATATTTCCGTAAGCAACAGGCTCGTTGCCCGAATCAATCAGATTGCCCGATACCTGACATTGCGCGTTCAGTTCCGCAAATCCTCCAAGAAATAATACAACTGCTAAAACTAAAAATTTACTCATCGTCTTTTCTTATGTGTTTATTACGGCAGCAAAACTAGGCTACGGCAGAAGATGCATCAATCCCAACAAATGGGGATATTTAGCCGAACTTTTACTCTGCCTGATAATCCTTCAAGGAACTTTTTTATATTTACCATCCAAGACATGCACAACCATTGCTGTTTTTCAAAAACTATAATTAATGAAACATTCGCTGTTAGTTTCAAAAATCCTGGGGTACATTGAGCTTGACAGCGAGCTTGACCACTTCGATATTATTCATGAAACTATAAAAAAGGAGTTGGTTTTTAAGGGAACCAATCTTTGGATTTTGGCATTTGCAATTATAATTGCATCGGTTGGGCTTAACATGAATTCCACTGCGGTAATTATTGGAGCCATGTTAATTTCGCCACTCATGGGGCCTATTAATGGAATGGGTTATAGTGTGGCAACCTACAATATTCCGCTGTTCATGCAGGCCTTAAAAAACTTTTCGTTTGCAGTTGCAGCGAGCTTAATTGCATCAACGGCATACTTTTTTATCAGTCCGATTTCCACCGCACATTCCGAATTACTGGCCCGCACATCTCCTACAATTTACGATGTTTTAATTGCACTTTTTGGCGGATTGGCCGGAATTGTGGCGATTAGCAGCAAGCAAAAAGGGAATATAATTCCGGGAGTTGCCATCGCAACCGCTTTGATGCCGCCACTCTGCACCGCAGGCTATGGCCTGGCTACCTTGCAATTCAATTATTTCTTCGGCGCATTATTTCTATTTACAATCAACACGGTTTTCATCGCACTTTCGTCGATTATCATATCACAGATCCTGAAATTCCCGATAAGAACCATTGTTGGCGAAGCACACAAGAAAAAAACCAACCGATGGATTTCATTTGTAATTATTCTGGTTCTAATTCCAAGTATCTATTTTGGATATGTTCTTGTTCAACACGAGAAATTCACAGAAAAAGCTACGAGTTATATTAATACCGTACGAATTACTGAAGGCAATTATTTATTGAGGCATGAGATTGACCCCAAGAAGAAAACGATCACGCTGATCTATGGAGGAATATCACTCAGTGAAGACCAGAAAAATCTGATCAGGGGAAAAGCAGCAGGATATGTGCTTGAGGATGCAATAATAGAATTTCAACAGGGTTTCTCATTTGACCAGCTAACCAAGAAAAATACTGAAGTTGAGAACCTTACCTCTGAAATAAACAGGTTAACGATTCTGTTGAAGGAAAAAGATGAAATGCTTGAAATTATATCCGGCAAAAATGACATTGGCAAGCAGATTTTAGATGAGATAAAAATCTTGTACCCTCAAATTAATAGTTGTACTTATGCAGAATCAGAAATATTTAATGTTGCCAATTCTAATCCGGAGAAGGTTCAAATAATTGTTTTTAAAACGAAAGGCAAAAATTTACTTAACACTGAAAAAAATAAAATAGAAAACTGGTTAAAAGCAAGACTGAAATCAGACAAGTTGAAAATCTTTTTTGAATAAAACGTGTTTATAGTTACCTAAACGAATTATATAAAAGAAATGGATAAACATTCACCGATAGATTATTGGGTAATTAAGCCCATGAGCCGTTTCATGTCCAACTCAATTGCAAGCGGTGTTGTACTTTTTGTTGCGGCATTGGCAGCCCTCATTATGGCAAATTCGCCTTTATCTGATTTCTACAAGGATTTATGGCAATATAAATTTACAGTTGGCTTCGAAAACTTCAACATTTCGAAAGACTTAAGCCATTGGATAAATGACGGATTGATGGCGATGTTTTTTTTCGTTATCGGACTGGAACTTAAACGAGAGATTAAAGGTGGCGAACTATCGAATCCAAAAGATGCCCTATTGCCAATATTAGCGGCATTTGGCGGAATGGTTGTTCCCGCATCTATTTATTTACTTTTCAACATTGGAGGCGAAACTGAAAGTGGATGGGGTATTCCGATGGCCACAGATATCGCGTTTGCTTTGGGCATCGTATATTTGTTGGGGAACAAAGTGCCTGTATCGTTGAAAATATTCCTTACAGCTTTGGCAATTGCCGATGATCTGGGAGCAGTTTTGGTAATTGCCTTTTTTTATACTTCCCAAATTTCTTATCCAAGTCTGATGTTTGGAATCCTGTTTTTAGGAATTCTTTTTACCGCAAACAAAATTGGAGTCAGAAGCCCTGTCTTTTATGGAATTGTCGGAATTGGCGGTTTATGGCTGGCCTTCCTGCTTTCAGGAGTACATGCAACCATTGCAGGAGTTCTGGCAGCGCTGGCCATTCCGGCAAATGTAAAAATTGATGATATTAATTTCACGCAGAAACTGAAAGAACTGGCCAACTCTTTCAGAAAAGCTGAAAAAGCTACGAATGGATTTATAAGCAAGGAACAACATCATATTATTGTACACATCAGAGACTATACAAAGGCAGCACAAACTCCACTTCAGCAATTGGAGCATGGGCTGCACCCTATTGTTGCTTTTGTCGTTCTGCCAATATTTGCATTCGCAAACACAGGAGTTGAATTTTCAGGTAATTTTTCTGAAAGCATTACTTCCAACGTAACCCTGGGTGTAATTTTCGGGTTAATCGTCGGAAAGTTCATTGGCATTGTTGGGATTACTAAACTTACAGTATTATTTAAGTTTGCCAAACTTCCGCAGGGTGCAACCTGGAAACAACTTTATGGCATTGCATTACTGGCTTCAGTAGGTTTTACCATGTCGTTGTTTATTACTGAATTGGCCTTTACAAATCCTGACAATGTTGTTCAGGCTAAATTCGGAATTCTCATTGCTTCGTTTATGGGAGGGTTATCAGGATATATTCTTTTATATAACAGTAAAACCAAGTTGGAAACAGAATAAACCTGCTACTCCCTAAATGAAAAAAATCGCTGCATACCTTTTTCTTCTGCTTCCATACTTTGTTTCCGGACAATTATTCCCGAAACTTGCCGATTACAATGGCAATGTTGAAAAAGTGATTGAAAAAAGATATGGAAAAGAAGTGAACTCGGCCAAAGGAGATTCGGGAGTTTTCAAACCCGGAAAATATTCAGGATGGAAATATATTTACATTTTTGACAAAAACTCGAAACTGGTAAAAAAAACAAGCACTTTCCGGGAAAAAATCCGGGCTGAATATTTCTACGAAAGCAATACAATCGGCAACAAAAAAATAGTCAGGGAAATAACCGGGGAAAACCAATCAGGACAAGCAGTTGAATATATTGAATATGAAAATTTTGCCGATTCTTCCGGAAGGATTCAACGAGTTGAATTCTGGTCATATAACCAACAAAAAAATGTGCGGGAATTATTTCTGGTTGAGAAGGATGTTGAATACCAAAATGATCAACTTATTTCATTCACCCGTTACAATATCAATGAAAACGGCGAGCCCGACAGCGGAGAAAAATGTACTCTTTTCTACGATTCATCGGGAAGGTTAATCCGGATTGAACGAAAAGATAACATCACAAACTTCAATACAATTTTATACTATCATTATAACAATCGTGGTCTCGTCAACCATTTTTCAATCGACTATATGGTTGGTTTGCGAAACGACCAGAACAAGCAGCAACAGGAAAACTATTTCAAATACGACCGGCGGGGAAACTGGACAAAAAGATACTGGATGGCTGATGGTAAAAAATTGTTGGAAGCCAAAAGGAAAATAAAATACCAATAAACCGGCGACTATTTCATAAACTTCCCTGCGAGTTTTTCAGCAGAGATATTTTCAGCAGCCAGCAAGGCACGCAATGTTTCAAACTGCATTTCAACAGCTTGTAATTCGTGCCGGCAACCCAAAAGTGCCTCTTTTATTTGTTGTCCTAAAGTTTCAGAAATAGCGCCGGTAATCTCCACTTCAACCAGCAAGCCTTTTTCAACCAAAAGGTTGATGCAAATTTCACCCTTTGCAGTTTGAAATTTATTTGCGAACCGGTACTTCGGTGAATAGCCAAATATCCAATCCCATGTGCGGTACTTTTCGTCGCTAAGTTTTTGAATTGCTTCAATATCGGTTTCGGTTGGCAAATAAACTTCTGTTCCGGCAATTTGCTGGCTGATTTCCGCAAAAAGCCGGTTGCCAAAATCCTCCACGCTCATCGGTTCAGGCAAATACGGGGCAATGTTGGTAACCTCGCTGCGGTTCGATTGTACTGCCTTGTCTTCAAACTTCGATAAATCCACTTTCAAGGCACCTTTCAAGGCATCAAGCTGGCTCTTAAAAAGCAAAGTTCCATGGTGCAAAACGCGGTTTCGGTGAACATGCTCGGCATTTCCGGAGATCTTTTTACCATCGATCAGCAAATCGTTGCGACCGGTAGTATAAGCCTCAACACCCAGTGTTTTCAATGCTTCCACGATCGGAAAAGTAAACAGCTTAAAATTTACTTCCTGAATTTTTTTAACATTCCTGATAAAGGTAAAATTGAGGTTACCCAAATCGTGAAAAACAGTTCCACCGCCCGAAAGCCGCCGTGCAACCGGAATATGGTGAGAATGTACAAAATCATGGTTGATTTCGGCCAGCGCGTTCTGATGTTTGCCAACCACCACCGTAGGCTGGCTGCGCCAAAGCACGAAGAAATTTTCCTGAAAATTCTTCAGAAAATACTCTTCGGCAGCCAGGTTGAAATATGGATCGGTATTGGTTTGATGGAGACATAAAGTGATCATTCAGCAAAAATAAGCCAATTTTCGGAAAACGGAAAAGTGACACAGAAATAGCTCTGGCAAGGAAAGCTCCTGCCCTCGGTTAATCAGTTCTTCCTTCTTTTAGGATTGATTTGATGTTTTGAATCAGAAGCTGTAATTTTATACAAAACTTAAAACACTTACCCATGAATCCCTTAATTGATGACTTCGTCAGTTCGAAAAAAATTGCAGTGGTTGGCATGTCGCGAACTGGCAAGAAATTTGGCAATATGGCCAGTAAAGAATTGAAAAGCAAAGGCTATGAAATCTATCCTGTTCACCCCGAAGCCAAAGAAATTGATGGAATGAGTTGCTACCCCGATTTGAAAAGTTTGAGCGGAAAAGTGGACGCAGTATGGATTTCAATTCCGCCAAAAAATGTTTCCCCAGTGCTGGAAGAAGCGGCCCAAATCGGATTAAAAAATATATGGTTACAGCAGGGAGCCTGGTCAAAAGAGGTTCAGCAAACCATTGATGATTTAAATCTGCCGGTTGTTTCCAAAAAATGTATCCTGATGTACGCACCGCCGGTAAAATCGGTCCATAAATTTCACCGAACCATTGTGGGCATTTTCGGCAGGCTGTAAAGTATTTTTTAGAATCTGATTCGTTTCCCGACCTGTTTCAACCATTCGCGAGCCATCAACTCGTGACCGGCAACGGTTGGATGCACGCCATCCCAAATCCAGTAATCAGCAGGCGCTTTGTCGCAGGCTTTGTCGAAAACTTCCTGAAAACCGACAAACACCGCATTGTATTTTGTTGCCAGTTTTCGAACGATGGCCTGACGTTTCAGTATGTCGGAATGGTAAGCTTCCCAATTATCGGTTACACGTCCACCTTTCAGGATAAAAGGTTCGCACAGTACGAAAAGAATATTTGGGAATGCAGTCTTGGTTTGTTCGAGCAAGGAAGTGTAAATATCTTCATATGTTTCTATCGGGATAACCGGATCTCTTTTAAAAACCACCGAACTCGAATCATTTACACCGACCAGAATACTCAAAACATCCGGTTTCAAATCGAGAGTTTCAGCCTGCCAGCGTTTTTCCAGATCATTTACCTTATTTCCGCTGATTCCACGATTGTAAAACTGATACTTCTTTTCAGGATAATCCGCACCTACCCTACTTGCAATGCTGAATGCATACCCGTGCCCCATGACGTGATTGGGGTCGGCATTTCGTCCCCGGTTTCCATCGGTAATTGAATCGCCCTGAAAAAGGATAACAGCGCCATTTTTCAATGTTTGATCTGATTTGCGGGCGGTTACTGCGGCAAAGGATTCCACTGAAGGAAGGCAAAAGGAGGCTCCGATAAGAGCCATTCCTCGAATAAATTTCCGGCGTGAATTTGGTTCCATGAGAATATCTTTTCTGTTATCTTTTGTTCGTCGTTTTTATTAAATCCTGAAATGGTGGCACTTCTCCGCAATGGTTTCATAAATCTCCTTTGTTCTTTTTTTATTTAACCCGAGACTTTCAGCAACTTGTTCAACATCGATATATTTTGGATCTCCCTGACCCGCAATGGTGGTAGTGTGAAAACCATTAAAACCGCTGCTTGGCAGTAAATCGTAGGCGGGCGATAGTTTCCATTTGCCTTCATCAAGCAAAAAGGAAAAATTCCGGGCATGATCGTCCTTGTTTTTTATCAGGACATTAAGTTGGGGAGTCGGCTCGCTGGAAGGGATCATGGTTTTTTCCTTTAAATCGAAATAAAATGAAAAAAACGTTAATTATCATCCC
>JAUYEQ010000269.1 GCA_030691295.1 Bacteroidota bacterium | reverse complement strand
CCGATCCGGCATTCGATGTTCAGGATAAAACTACCGAATTGACAATTACGCCTGAAGATGTTATTATTGAATATACTGGGGTAGAATTCCAGGCAACTCAAAGTTCAACATCTTCTATTGCAAATGTTGTGTTACGGGCTGTACTGAAATCTGTACCGGACGCACCAGGTTCAAGCGGAGATATTCGAAATGCTTATGTTACTTTCGAAATCGGAGGTGAAACGATTGGACCATTAACTCCTCAGTTAATTAATCCTGCAGATATAACTACCGGGGTGGTTGTTTACAATTGGACAGCTAATATCGGAGCAGCGAGTTATTCTACCTTCGATTTAAAAGTAAAGACAGGTTGTTATTTTTCAGGCGAAGATCAATCGGTTATCACTGTATATAAGCCTGTGGGTGACTTTATTACCGGTGGAGGAAATATAAAACCAACTCTTTCATCCGGAACTTATGCTTCAACACCGGGTCTGAAAACAAATTTCGGTTTTAATGTTAAGTTCAATAAAAAAGGAACCAATCTTCAGGGCGGAATGAATATAATATTCCGGCAACTTGTTGGTAATGAGATTCAGTTGTTCCAGATCAAGACAAATTCAATGTCTTCATTAGGTATTAATATCTCGAATCCGAAAGCAAAAACTGGTGTATTTACCTCAAAGGCAAACCTGAAGAATCTCACTACTGGCGAAAGTTTAGGTGGAAATCTTCAACTTCAGGTAAAAATTACTGATCGTGGAGAGCCGGGTGCAAATGATGATATTGCCATTACTCTTTGGGATGGAAAAATACTTCTTTATTCCAGCAATTGGACAGGTCTAAATACTGCCCCACTTTTATTGTCCGGCGGAAATTTAGTTGTTCAATCAGGATTTGGTCTGAAATCTGCTGAAATCGTAACGGGCATTTCACAATTACCTAATAGCTTTGAGGTTAAGATGTATCCAAATCCAAGTAAAGGACTAGTAATGTTGGATATCGTTGGTTCAGAAATAATGAATTCAGAAGTCGTTGTTCGGAGTATTACAGGCAGTGAAGTGTTCCGAAAGGAATACAAAGCATCGGAACAAATCCGGTTCGACCTTTCGAAACTGGTAAGTGGCACTTATCTGGTAACTTTGGAAATTGACGGAAAATTTATTGTAAAAAAAATGATACTCGACAAGAATTAGAATTCTAATAAATTAAATTGTCGCTGCCACAACCGATTTTTTTCTGAAGAAAGACGGAGGATTCTGTTAAAAGAGTCCTCCGTTTTGCATTTTAATGTGCCTAAATTGTTAAAAGATCAGCATTTACAAAAACTTAATCATCCACTCACCGTAAAACCAATTTCGATTGGATTATTAGGCTATCTTTGCGCCTTCATTTTTGAACCCTATGCAGAAGATTAGAAACATTGCGATTATTGCCCACGTTGACCACGGTAAAACGACATTGGTTGACAAGATGATTTACTATTGTAACATCATGAAAGAACACGAGAAGATGCAGGAGCTGATTCTCGACAGCAACGATCTGGAACGTGAAAGAGGAATTACCATTCTGGCAAAGAATGTATCGGTTATTTATAACGACATTAAAATCAATATAATAGATACTCCTGGTCACGCCGATTTTGGCGGTGAGGTTGAACGGGTGCTGAACATGGCTGATGGTGTTTTATTGCTGGTGGATGCTTTTGAAGGCACCATGCCGCAAACACGTTTCGTATTGTCGAAAGCGCTCGCTTTAGGCCTGAAACCGATTGTTGTGGTAAACAAAGTTGACAAACCCAATTGCCGTCCGGAAGAAGTTCACGAACAGGTTTTCGACCTGATGTACAGCCTGAACGCAACCGAAGAACAATTAAATTTCCCGACAATTTACGGATCGGCCAAACAAGGCTGGATGTCAGACGACTGGAAAGTTCCAACTGACAACATCGAGGCTTTGCTTAAATCCATTATAAAACATATTCCCGGACCAGTTCCAAATCCCGGAACTCCGCAGGTTTTGATTACTTCACTCGATTATTCATCCTATGTTGGTCGTATTGCTATTGGCCGTATTCACAGGGGCGAAATCGCTGAAGGAATGAACGTCTCGCTTGTAAAACGCGATGGTTCAATAAAACGTACGAAAATTAAAGAACTACATACATTTACAGGTCTTGGACGCCAGAAAGTTGAAAGTATGGTTTCCGGAGATATTTGTGCCATGGTCGGAATTGATGGTTTCGACATTGGCGATACCGTTTGCGATTGGGAAAATCCAGAACCGCTTGATCCGATTGCGGTGGATGAGCCTACCATGAGTATGACATTCATGATTAACAACTCGCCATTCTATGGAAAAGAGGGAAAATATGTGACTTCGCGCCACTTGAAAGACCGTCTGGAAAAGGAACTGGAGAAGAATCTTGCTTTGCGGGTACTTCCAACTGATTCAGCAGATTCTTACACTGTTTATGGACGTGGAGTACTGCATTTATCGGTGCTGATTGAAACCATGCGTCGCGAAGGATACGAGCTTCAGGTTGGACAACCTCAGGTTTTGTTTAAAGAAATTGATGGTGACAGATGTGAACCAATCGAAGAATTGCACGTGGATGTACCTGAAGAATATTCAGGAAAAGTGGTTGAAATGGCCTCGCAGCGAAAAGGCGAAATGCAAATAATGGAACGAAAAGGCGATCGCATTCACCTCGAATTCATTATTCCATCACGCGGAATTATCGGTATGCGTACCAATATGTTGACTGCCACTGCCGGAGAAGCGGTGATGAACCACCGTTTTATTGAATATCAGCCTTATAAGGGTGCAATCGATATTCGGAACAACGGTTCTTTGGTTGCCCTTGAAACCGGTACTGCATTTGCCTATTCGATCAGTAAACTTGCTGACAGGGGATCATTTTTTATCGATCCACAGCAGGAAATATATGAAGGACAGGTGATTGGTGAAAACAATCGTGGTGATGATTTAACCATCAATGTAACCAAGCCAAAAAAATTGACCAACATGCGGGCCTCTGGTACCGATGAAAAAATGAGGTTGATTACTCCTATTAGATTTAGTTTGGAAGAGGCTTTGGAATATATCAAAGATGACGAACTGGTTGAGGTTACTCCACTTTCAATCAGGATGCGTAAGATCTTTCTGAAAGAACACGAACGTAAAAGATTGGCTAAGAACAGTTAATAATAAGCTTGCGTATCCCAAAATATAGAAACCCTGATCGGAATTAACCCTGATCAGGGTTTTTCTTTGATATATTGCTGATCATTTATTTCTTTCTTTTTCCTGAATGTGTATTGTTCTATAACACAAATAAGCACGTTTTAAAACATTCTTTTTTCAGTTTAAAAGTTGTACTTTTTGCATAACCAATAATTTCAGACATCCAATACTATCGCAGATTAAAGCGCGACTGTTTCGTAAA
>JAUYEQ010000267.1 GCA_030691295.1 Bacteroidota bacterium | reverse complement strand
GGAAAATTTCTATTTGAGAGATAATTTTAAATGGTTGGAAATCCTTTATCCGTGGCTGTTTGCTACGACAAAAAGTGATAAAGGAAGAGTAGAAATATTTTTCCCCTGAATGGCAAGAGGTATTCGCGAAGTTTTTTCAGGGCAATTGTCATCTGGTTTTCAACCGTTTTGACAGAGATGCCAAGTTTTTCGGCAATTTCCTTGTTGCTGAGGTCTTCAAATTTGCTCAGTAAAAATATTTCCCTGCATTTAGGGGCAAGCTGATCAACCGCTGCATCCAGTATCTTTTTAAATTCATTGGTGTCGATGTACGAATCCTCTTCTTCCGAAGTAATCAGCGGTTCGGTTCTGCCGATTTTTTCAACAATCCTTTTTTGAGTTTTGGTATCGCGCAGCAGGTTCAGGCTTTTAAATTTGGAAGCCGAAAACAAAAATGATTTTACAGAAGTGTTGATTTGCAGTTTTTCCCTGTTTACCCAGAAATAAACAAAAATATCCTGAACGATTTCTTCTGACAATGCCTGATCGTGTAGATAGACATGCACGAAATTGCACAGGTCGTCGTAGTACCTGTCGAAGAAGTATTTGAAAGAGTCAACATCTCCTTCGATCATCTTCTTTACAATGTAGAGTTCTTCGCTGGTAATTTCTTTGGCCAAGGGTATTCAGAATTTGGCCTAAAACTACAAATTTTTTGGTGAGGTAGAAATTTAGGGTACACGAAAACCCGGGACTAGGGTGATTGTTCGTATATTAGTGAACTTTAAATTCAGGAAAAATAAGCCATGAGAAAACTTGCAAGTATTCAGAAAATAAAAGCATTGGATCCCATTGAAAATGCCGATGCCATTGAAAAAGCTACTGTTTTGGGTTGGCAGTTGGTGGTAAAAAAAGGCGAATTTCGGGTAGGCGATTTGGCAGTGTATTGCGAGGTTGATTGTTTGATGCCCGACAGACCTGTTTTCGAATTTCTAAAACCACGGGGAATGCGGGTAAGAACCATCAGGCTTCGCGGACAAATTTCGCAGGGCATCTGTTTCCCGTTGTCAATTTTGCCTCCTGATTTTGAAATCGCTGAAGATGCAGATTGTACCGAAGTATTGGGAATTGAGAAATATGAACCGCCAATGCCTGCCTGCTTAGCCGGAATTGCGAAAGGAAAATTCCCTTCATTTATTCCCAAAACCGATGAAACAAGGGTTCAGGTTTTACAGCACGTTCTGGACAAATACAAAGGCACAAAATGTTATGTGACCGAAAAAGTGGACGGAAGTTCCGGAACTTATTTCATCAACAAGGGTGAATTTGGCGTTTGCAGCCGGAACCTTGAACTATTGGAAGATGAGGAAAATAGCTTCTGGAAAGTGGCACGTGAGATGGACATTGAAAATAAATTGCGCTCGTTAAATGGCAATTTCGCTATTCAGGGCGAATTGGTTGGCGAAGGCATTCAAAGTAACAAGCTGAAATTGAGGGGGCAGACCATGCTGTTTTTCAACGCTTTCGATATTGATCGTTTTGAATATCTTCCTTTTAAGCAGTTTTTCGATTTAATGAATCAACTTGAATTATCGACTGTCCCCATTGTTTCAAGAGATTATGAGCTTGAAAACGACATCAACGCCATCGTCAGAATGGCCACAATTAAAAGTAAAATTTGTCCTGATGTTTGGGCTGAAGGAATTGTGATCCGACCGTTAAATGAAATCAGTTATTCCGTGTTATCGAACGAAACGTTTGATGCAGGTCGGTTAAGTTTCAAAGCCATAAATCCTGAATTTTTGCTGAAATATGGGGAGTGATTGGATTACTTCACCACAATTGTTTTCACATTCATAAATTCACGGATACCAACCGCCGACAATTCACGGCCATAACCACTTCCCTTGATTCCGCCAAACGGAAGTCGGGGATCGGATTTCACAAAGTCGTTTACAAACACGCAACCAGCTTCCAACCCTTTCTCTGCAAGCTTTTTACCTTTCTCCAAATCTGCAGTAAAAATTCCCGCACCCAATCCAAAAACTGTATCGTTGGCAATCCGGATGGCTTCTTCTTCAGTTTTAAACCTGAACAAAACAGCAACGGGACCAAACAATTCTTCATGATAGGCAAGCATTCCGGGAACCACATTTTCCAGAACGGTGGGCGGATAGAATGCCGCATTTCCTTCAGGAACAAAACCACCAAGCAAAACTGGCGCGCCCATTTCGCGGCTTTTCACCACTTGCTGGTGCAGTTCGTCACGCAAATCAATGCGGGCCAATGGGCCAATACTTGTTTTCGAATCGAGTGGATCGCCATAAGTAGCCGCTGCCATCAGCCGCACAAATTCAGTTTTAAACGATTCGTAAA
>JAUYEQ010000261.1 GCA_030691295.1 Bacteroidota bacterium | reverse complement strand
AATACAGAAATATTATTTTACAGCTGGTATTGACTTTAACATCTGAATGTTGTAAATTTGGTTGTTCACTTGTTTGTTTGAAAATCAGTACGCTGTAAACAGACAGAACCTAAGCTCGATAGCTAAAATCTTGATTGAATTTTTGATGGATAGTTGGTAGCCTGTATTTTCAATTTTTAAATCAAACCCTGACCCAAACAGGAAATGAAAATTGAAATAATCAAAGAGATTTCCATCAGAATGCTTCCTTAAAATAGAAAAGAACCTTAAATCATTCCGTGCAGGATTTAATCTTTTGCTCGCTGGTACATTGTTTAAGTTAACATTTCTATCATGATACATCCAGTCCTGAAATTTTTGGCAGAACAACTGAATGCCCATATCGACCAGGTAAAGAAAAACGGTGATGGGGTCGTATCGCCCGTAGCAATCCTGCAAAGTATTGTGCGACTGGATGATGATGCTCTAAAAAATACTAACAACATCCTTATTTCCCTCGTTAACTTCTCGGAAGAGGCGACGATGAAAAACCATCCAACGTATTCCATTTTGAATAATGATATGGTAACTTATAAGAATCCTCCTATTAATCTGAATCTTTTTATTCTGGTGACAGCCTGTATGACCAATTACGAAAATGCACTTATCTACCTTTCACATGCCATAACTTTTTTTCAAGGCAAATACTCGTTCAGCTTAAAGAATAGTGTAACCCAGGTTGAAGGACTGCCTGATGATTTTCGCATTATTCTGGATTTATATACGCTCAGTTTTGAACAATTGAATTACCTGTGGAGCACGTTGGGCGGAAAGCAGCACCCTTTTGTGTGCTATAAAGTAAGACTGTTGCAATTAGAAAGGGAAAGCGCAACCGAAACTCGCGGTATTATTAAACAAGTGAGGATTGAAGAACCGGGCAACTCATAAAAACTAAAAATAAGAAACTAACAACCAAATAAGATGAGCATTTCCATCACATACGATATTCTTTTCGAGGTCAGGATATTACATCATTTTTTCCTTAACAAAGGCGAAAATGTATATGATACCATGAGCGACGAAGAAAAGGCAAACATGATGTTGAAATATGATGCTCGCGAGATCTTTGAAATTGTTCCAACAGAGGAATGCAGCAAAATTTTGAGTGCCCATAATTGCATCTTTAAATTTACTTCAACGGGCATAATCGTTGGGTTACGGGCTGAATCAGATGGTCTGGAACCGCCGAAGTTCAAACCTTTTATGGAACTGGCTGACGATTTAATGTTCACTTTCCTGATAAAGCTTCGCGACATGGATCTGATGAATTATACAGCGCTACCTTTCACAGGCAATAGCGGTCAAATCTTCACCTTTCAAAATATCATCGCTGCCGGTTCAAAGAAATTCCCGGCACTCAGCGCTGTTCCTCCTATTTTCGAAGCAGCCAAACAATATTTGCCCGGCGATATGCTTTCGGACAATCTGAACAACCAGACAAAGTTATTTACCGCACTTCAGAAGACTACACAGGCAACCTCAACTGCCAGCGATTGGCTGACCGAAGAGTCGGTTGATAATGTGCCTTTGCAGTATGTGAATGTAAATGACAGGCATCAATTGGTTCGCGGAATATTTTCGTACCACGTTAAAGCCGCCAATGTGGAGCCAGTTGCAACCATAAAAACCGCAACCGGAATCATTGTAACCCCGAAAGTTGTAATTCTCCCCGGCGAATTCCGTACCCTTCAGGTTGACATGAGGGAGTTTCCTGAAGGTTTTTATTCCATACACATTGAATCTGCTGCTCCGGTTTATACCGATGATGTTGCATTCTATCTTTTACTGAAAAGAGAAAGTCCGTTCGGCATCATTCAGCTGAATGTCAAAAGCGACAATGCGACCTACAACATGCTTGATCCGCAGGGATTTATGCGCTCTCCGGCCTATGAATTGCGCTTTCGAAACAGATCTACCCGCTGGCGGTATGTTGGTGAAAAATTCAATGGCGCATCTTTTACCGATAATCCACTTCCACTCACTCGCTTTGGTTTTATTGAAAATGTTTCGGTGATGGGAAAAGATGGCAATCCCATTGACGATCTTCCAAATCCTGCAACTACCATTATTAAAACTGAAGCATTGGTTAAGACAACCGAGAAAAACTTTTATTCAGAAATTCATATTAATTAATTCATAAACAATAAGATCACATGGCAACGACTTACAAATCACCTGGAGTATATGTAGAAGAAATTTCCAAATTGCCGCCATCGGTGGCGCAGGTAGAAACAGCCATTCCCGCTTTTATTGGGTACACTGAAAACGACAGTTTGAATGGACTGTCGCTTGTGAACAAACCGAAACGAATCAAATCGCTCAATGACTTTGAACAGATTTTTGGATTTCCGAAGCAAACTGATTTTACCAACGATGCCAATCCTGTAAACGGCATAAAAATAAAAAAGGATGGTTCGGGAGCGTTCGTTTTGGATGGCGACCTCAAGGACCCTTACGGGGGCTTGCAGTTCCGGCTTCATTACTGCCTGCAGATGTATTTTGCCAACGGAGGTGGTCCTTGCTACATCATTTCCAGCGGAAAATATGGGGATGCGAGTTTCGCCAATTCGAACCAAATGGCGGCATCGCTTGCGGCTTTGAGAAAAGAAGACGAGCCAACCATGATCGTATTTACTGATGCGGTATCGCTTTCAAAGGCCGAATTCTATTCGTTGTATTCAAAAGCGCTTACACAGGCTGCTGAATTAATGGACCGTGTTGTGATCGCTGATTTATATCTTGACACTTCGACTACTCAAAAAATGGCAGACTTCAAGGGAGGTAAGATGGACATGTATTATGATGTTGGCGGGGGTACGGTACTCAGTGATGATTTCCGCAACGGCATTGGCAACAACAACCTGACTTATGCAGCCGCTTATTATCCGTGGCTGGTGACGACACTGGCCTATTATGCGGACGAAAGCAAAATACCGGTTACCGGTGGAATAGATGCGCTTGCTTCAGTAAAATTTCTCCGGAAATATCCTGCACCCGGACAAGCCAATGTTGACAACCCGCAAGAATCCCTTTACCACATGAATAGCCAGTTGTATGCTACTATTAAAAAGCAGGTTGACAATTTTAAAGTAATACTTCCACCGGCTTCAACAATTGCAGGAGTATATGCCATGGTTGACAGTACGCGCGGGGTATGGAAAGCACCAGCCAATGTGAGCCTTAATTATGTATTTGAATTGCTGGTTAAAATTGATGATGTTGATCAGCAGGATATGAATGTAACCGGAACGGGAAAATCGATCAATGCCATCCGCTTTTTTACCGGAAAAGGAATTCTGGTATGGGGTGCGCGGACTCTGGCCGGAAATGACAATGAATGGAGATACATCAGTGTCCGTCGATTCTACAATATGGTTGAGGAAAGTGTGAAAAAAGCGACCGAGCCTTTCGTATTTGAACCGAACGATGCCAACACATGGACCAAAGTACGCGCTATGATAGAAAACTTTCTGGTGCTGCAATGGCGCGATGGGGCACTGATGGGAGCCAAACCCGATGAAGCTTTTTTTGTCCGTGTCGGGTTGGGCGAAACAATGACCGCTCTCGATATCCTGGAAGGGAGAATGATCGTTGAAATCGGCTTGGCGGTAGTCCGTCCTGCTGAGTTCATAATCCTCAAATTCAGTCACAAAATGGTAGTATCGTAATAATTAATTTTAATAACAAGATAAATTATGGCATACAAGACTCCAGGCGTTTACGTTAAGGAAGTTCCACTCTTCCCGCCATCGGTTGCCCAGGTGGAAACAGCAATTCCCGCTTTTGTCGGTTATACCGAAAAAGCTGCTGACCCCAATGGAAAGCTCCTCATTGATCTTCCGGTCAAGATTAAATCGTTGGTTGAATTTCAATCACTATACGGAATTGGCTATATTCCTTCAAGTTACAAAGTTATTGCTGATAACACAAAAGGAAATTCGCTGGATTCGGTAACTCCAAACAAGCAGTTTTACCTGTACGATGCCTTGCGACAATTTTATGACAACGGAGGCGGAGATTGCTACATTGTGAGTGTAGGATCATTTACTGATACCATAAATTTTGACAGGCTAAAAACTGGTTTTGATCTGCTGCGGAAGTTTGATGAACCGACACTTTTACTGTCGCCCGATTCTGTTGGATTGAAAGATGTTGGCGATAACCCTGATCTGTCGAAATTTTCGGAATTGCAAAAGCTGGCATTAAAACAATGTGCCGACTTGCAGGATCGGTTTTGCATTTTTGACATCTTGAAAGGATATCTTCCTGAAGATGTATCCAATAAGCCAATCTCCGATTTCCGTGATAACATAGGCATCAATTTTCTCAATTACGGCGCTGCCTATTATCCATGGATCATTGCCAGTTACAGTTATGACATTAGTCTCAGGCAGTTGCACATATTTGATAAGGCCGCTCCAAATACTGAAATCTTAAATTTCACTACGTATTCAAAAGATGATGCCGAAAAGGCTCTGATGACCACTCTTGCTGCCAGGCAGGCTGAGACCAATACCGCCATCGACATTACAGATCCGGTTGTAGATAAGGCCGCATTACGGAGTCGGGGAAGCGAATATGTGAAAGAATTACTGGCAAATTATGAGGCTAATATTGCCGGAAACGTATCGATAAAGGGTAACATGAGCAATTATCTTAACCTTTTGGCGACCATTGCCGGCAACTTTAAAAAGGCAGAGACGGTTTCTGTTGTTGGTTCAGGTATCAGGAAAGATATTGAGGTATTGAAGGCAACTACCGAGTTAACTGATGCAATTGTATCTCTCATCAAAATTGAAAAAAATGCAAAGACCGTGGCCAATACACTGGCAACAAGAACGCCCGCTGTAGTTGATGCACTT
>JAUYEQ010000256.1 GCA_030691295.1 Bacteroidota bacterium | reverse complement strand
ATACGCTTCCTTTACCTGTCCAATGATTTGATCTTCGCCAATAATCAGCGAATCAAGACCCGAAACAACTTCGAACAAATGTCGTATTGCTCCGGTATTTGAACGGTGGTAAAAGTAGTGCCAGCAATGGTCAGTGACATTTTTGAACTTTTTAATCACTTCATACACCAACTCAAAAGCAGTTTGGTTGTCATGAACGTCTTGCGAAAAGTAAATTTCTGTTCGGTTGCAGGTGGAAATCAACACCAAATCAGAGATTTCAGTTTCCCGTTGCAACATTTCAGAAAAAGGAATAACTTCCTCTTTTGAGAATGAAAACCTTTCGCGTATTTCGAGCGGTGTTGTTTTATAGCTAATTCCTATCAGGCCAATCATGTTTTTATCTTTATCTAAATAGCTAATGTAAAATTCATTAATAGCAAACCATAAAACAGACTTCAGGAGTTTATGTTTCCAAAAAGTAAGCTATTTTTATGGAAAAATGCTTGAATCGGGATATTAGCTGCAAGATGGCGGTGGCCGGCAGAAATTGTATTCAGAAGTAAATAAATGTCGGGTATTTATATCGTGAACGAAATAAATCAGCTTTTCTTTTTGACAAATTGCTGGTGACTGAGTGGAAGTAACTGCATAACTATCAGCCTTTTCCTGAAATTTGTAATCGTGGAATTGAAAAGTGAATTCGGTTGTCTCAAAGGTTTTCGTTTGAGGTTCAACCTGAATGTTTTTTACCTGAAGTTGTTGCTCTGGTTCGCTATCGGAATTGCCTTTGAACATACCTGTAGCGAAGCCGAAAAAGTAGAAAACGGCCATTAACAGATAAGGTAGCGGACTCGATAATATTCCAAATAGAAACACAGGCAGCTTGTTTAGTTTAAATTTTTGTCATTATTTTTCTGACAACGCAACAAATTTAATATTTCTTAATGAATAAAGGCTATTCTGTTGATTGATGTTTGTCAATCAACAATTTGAGATTTCAAGTATAAATTACTGTCACCATAACTCAGGAAACGGTAATTGTTTGCCAGTGCATGTTCGTAAATGGTGCGCCATTCGTTGCCCAAATACGCAGAAATAAGCAACAACAGCGTACTTTGCGGCTGGTGAAAATTGGTAATCATGCCGTCAACAATTCGAAACTGATAGCCCTGAGCAATAATAATTTGCGTGGATGCCGAAAGAAAATCAGTTTGATGTGTGTCCAGTAATCCAATCAGCGCATTTAAAGTCTCTTTATACTGAATGTTATTTTCTTTTTCCTGATAGGCTTCCCATTGCGAGACCTTCAGTTCATCTAGCTTTATTTCAGGATTATTTATTACCTGAATGCCCAGCCAGTATATACTTTCCAGGGTTCTGAC
>JAUYEQ010000441.1 GCA_030691295.1 Bacteroidota bacterium | reverse complement strand
TTTGAGATATTAGCGAAGATAAGTACCCGAAAATAGGCCTATCCTGAAGCAAACCACAAAAATTCAATTAAAAACACTACATCGACTACATCAAGTGAACCCAGAAGGGAAACTGAATTTGTTGTTCGCTCAATTTAGGTTTAAATGATATAAATTTGGCAAGTAATGGAAAGGCAGGAAATTATACAATCAACAGCGGCTTTTGTGGCAGGCGAATTCGCTTCAGAAGGCAGTGGACACGACTGGTTTCACATTGACCGTGTGCGAAGGATAGCTCTCCGAATTGGCAAAACCGAAGGTGGAGACCTTTTTATTATTGAAATGGCCGCGTTGCTGCACGACCTGGACGATTATAAAATTACCGGATTGGAATCACCTGTTCCGGAGAAAGCAAAAAGCTGGCTTTCTTCCCAAAACGTGGAGGCTGATGTTGCTTCCCTCATTTTGCAGGTAATTGAAGAAGTGTCTTACAAAGGTTCCGGGATTGAAACTCCGGTAAGTTCAGTTGAGTCGGCAGTGGTTCAGGATGCTGACCGGCTGGATGCCATTGGAGCCATCGGAATTGCGCGTACATTTGCTTATGGGGGGCATAAAAACCGGCTCATACACGATCCGAAAATTGCTCCTGAAATGCACGATGATTTTCAGTCGTATAAAAACAGTACCGCCCCAACTATCAACCATTTCTATGAAAAGCTTTTGCTCCTGAAAGACCGGATGAACACCAATACCGCTAAACTGATGGCTGCGCAAAGGCATCAGTTTATGGAGAATTATCTTCAGCATTTTTTTGATGAATGGGAAGCTCAGGTATAAAAAAACATAACTACTATTGCCATGACTATGAAAATTGAACACATTGCCATTTGGACCCATGATCTGGAAGGAATGCGTAACTTCTATACCCATTATTTTGATGCAGTGTCGGGTTCCTGTTACTTCAATCATTCCAAAGAATTCAGGTCATATTTTCTTTCGTTCGAAGGCGATTGCCGACTCGAACTTATGGAGATGCCTGCTGTTGCCGGAAATAAAAACGATTACCGGAAACATTATTTTGGAATTACGCATTTTGCATTTAAAGTAGGCACACGCGAAAAGGTGGACGAAATTACCGACAAATTGAGAAATGACGGATTCGAAATTATTAGTCCGGGAAGAATGACCGGTGACGGTTATTATGAAAGTGCCGCTTTTGATCCGGAGAAAAACAGGATTGAAATTGTGGCATAGGTTTTATAGTGAGGGTTTCACTTAAAGTGAAGCCCTCACTAAATTACCCATGATAATTTTCTGCTGCATAGCTTAGCTGTTCGTACCATTCTTCACCATATTTGCGGATCAGCGGTTCTTTCAGGAATACATACAAAGGTAATTTTTCGCTTTTACCGCATTGGCGACCCGGTTTGCAAACGTCGATTTGCTGATAATTTACGGCATCAAAACGTTTGTATTCAGTAATCCGGATGGGGAAAAGATGGCATGAAACCGGCTTGCGGAACTTTGTTTTTCCGTCCAGAAAGGCTTTTTCGATACCACATTTCAGGATTCCTTTTTCCTCGTAGGTATAGGCACACTGGCGGCTATTTACCAATGGAGTAACCAAATCACCATCTAGGTCAATCACGGCAAAACCTTGTTTGCTTATTTCATCCTGATGGCCTTTCGAAATGTATGACTGAACTTCAGGATAAGCCTCTTTAATCGCTTCTGCCTCTTCAGGAGTGACAGGAGCACCCGAATCGCCTTCCACGCAGCACGCACCCTTGCATTTCAGCAAATCGCAAAGGAATTGTTTCTCAATAATATCCATGCAGACAATGGTGCGTCCGATTTCGAGCATAACAAGGGAAAGTTAAAGGTTTTAAAGTTCAAAGTTTAAAGTTCAACATCGGGCATCAACTTTGAACTTTAAACTTTGAACTTTAAACAACTTGATTTATTTTTCAATTAAAACGTTTCCGGTCATTTCTGAAGGAATTTCCAAACCCATGATTGAAAGCAGGGTAGGAGCCACATCAGCCAGTATACCGTTTTTGATTCTTGCATTTTTATTTTCGGAAACGTAGATACACGGAACCGGGTTCAGCGAATGGGCTGTGTTGGCCGATCCGTCTTCGTTCAATGCATTGTCGGCATTTCCGTGGTCGGCAATAATGATGATTTCATACCCACTTTTCTGAGCAGCTTCAACCACTGCCCGGGCACAACTGTCAACAGCCGAAACGGCTTTAACAATGGCTTCGTAAACGCCGGTGTGTCCAACCATGTCGCCATTGGCAAAGTTAAGGCAAACGAAATCAGCTGTTTGTCCCAGCAATTCAGGAACAATGAGGTCGCGTACCAAAGGCGCCGACATTTCTGGTTGGAAATCGTAAGTCGGAACCTTTGGAGATGGAGCCATCAGTCGTTTTTCACCTGGAAATTCTTCTTCGCGGCCACCGCTGAAAAAGAAAGTGACATGCGCATATTTTTCGGTTTCGGCTATGCGGATTTGTTTCAGTCCGGCTTTCGAAACGATTTCGCCCATCGTGTTGTTCAGATTTGGCTTGTCGAAAATTACATGTACGTTTTTGAAGTCGGCCTTGTAATTGGTCATGGTGAACCATTGCAAAGGCATGGTCTTCATACCAAACTCCGGAAGGTCTTTCTGTGTGAATGCGATGGTGGTTTGGCGCAGGCGGTCGGTGCGGAAATTAAAACAGATGACCACATCATTGTCCTGAATGGTGGCCAAAGGTTTTCCGTTTTCGTCAACCATTACAATTGGTTGCATAAATTCGTCGGTCACTCCGGCTTCGTATGATTCTTTAACCGTTTTTAAAAGGTCGGTTGAAGGAGTTCCTTTTCCTTCAGTATAAAGATCGTATGCCAGTTTCAGGCGGTCGTAATTTTTATCGCGGTCCATTCCGAAATAGCGGCCAATCAACGATGCAAATTTACCGTTGGTTCCTTCGAGGTTTTTCAAATCTTCTTCCAGAAATCCCAACCCGGAGCGCGGGTCAGTATCGCGGCCATCGGTCAGTCCGTGTATGAAAGTATTTTTTAGTCCCATATCGGTTCCGATCTGGCAAAGGGCTACCATGTGGGCGCTCAATGCATGAACGCCGCCAGGGCCAATTAAACCAATCAGGTGAACATTTTTGTTATTTTCTTTTGCGAAAGTGAAAGCCTTCACGATCTGAGGCTCATTCCAAAGTGCTTTGTCGCGGATGGATTTGGTAATTTTAACCATGTCCTGATACATTACACGTCCGGCGCCAATGTTGAGGTGACCCACTTCAGAGTTGCCCATTTGTCCGTCGGGCAAACCAACATTTTCGCCGCTGGTAAGTAATTGCGAGTGAGGATAGGTGGCTGTCAGGTAGTCGATAAAAGGTGTTGGTGCAGTTGCGATTACGTCCTTTTCCGACCCGTCACCAATTCCCCAGCCATCGAGGATCATTAAAAGTGCTTTTTTATACGTTGCCATAATTTATAATCGTTTTAAATAAGAAACAGTTTTCAGGTCACAAAAGTATCCTTTTTTTCAACAGGATTGGAAATAATACCTTGGCTCTTGACCCGAATTAACATTTACTTGTGTTCAGTTATTAGTTCGAATCAATCAATATGGACAAAAGCGACTGTCCTGTTGTTCATTTCATCCAGCAAAATGAAGATAATTTAACATGGATATTAGAATAGTCTATTGTAACTATTTTGTTTCTTCCTATCTTTCGCCGCCTGAAAATAAATTCAGGAAAGAATTAAATCTTATTGCATGAATTGGGTTAAAAGATTGTATGACTGGGTGCTGGCATGGGCTGAGTCGCCTTACGGACCGATTGCACTTTTTATATTGGCATTTATAGAATCAATTTTTTTCCCAATTCCACCGGATATCCTGCTGATTGCTTTGGCCCTCGGGAATTCTAAAAAATCATTCCGTTTTGCGTTGAATTGTTCAGTGGGTTCGGTACTTGGTGCAATAATTGGATATTCACTGGGTTATTATGCCTGGGTTGCATCCTCCGGGGAATTTACAGGATTCGCCAATTTTTTCTTTCACAATATACCTGGGTTTACCGTTGAATTGTACGAAAAAATTGCATTGCTGTTTGAGAAATGGAATTTCTGGGTCAT
>JAUYEQ010000242.1 GCA_030691295.1 Bacteroidota bacterium | reverse complement strand
TAATAATTCGGGCTTTTTATTTATCATGGAACATTTTTAACTCCACAAAAGTATCAAATTTACCTTTTCTTTATCATCCAGATATCCTGAGGCAGCCATCCTTCCCCCTTTGCCGGTTTGGTTTCAATGTGTTCCAGAATATCAATATTGCAGAAAAGCTTTTCCATAAAATCAGTTGGATGAAATGCAGAATAAGTTCGATGCCCTTCTTTTACTTTTCCCCGAATTATCAATTCTCCGTTGTTAAAGTGTACGAGTTCCGACTCGGTTAATTTAACCTTGAAATTATCTCCCTGTGTTGTCAGAAACATAATTCCACCAGGTTTTAAAACACGAAACAATTCATTGTACCAGTCGTGGTGCAATTGTTCCGACAAATGGGTAAAAATGGAAATGCCATAAATCAAATCAAAAAATTCGTTTGGATAGGGCAAATCAGCTTTCAATGAATTCTTATTAAAACTTATATCCTGAAGGTTTTTTGTACACCAATCAATTGTTTTCGCATTGTAATCGGTACCGAAATATTCGCAACCATTTCCTATAACTGCCGGAAGATGGCGGATTATTCGTCCTGGACCACAACCCCAATCCAATATCTTTTTGTCTTTTAATTCCGTATGTTTCCTGAAATGATTGGCAACCCATTTTGCAGTCTCAATACTTTCGGTATAATATTTCTGATAATTAATTTGAAACGATTCATAGATCAGGTAATCTGGCGGAAGTTTTACCTGAGGGTTATTCTTTTTGAATGTCCTGTTTATTTTACGGTTTTTGAAACGCTCCAAATAATATCTGATCCAATCAGTCAGATAAATTAATCCAAACTGACGTAAAATATTGGATATCTGTCCTTTCTTCATTCTAAAGTATTTTGTTTGAAAATTAAAAATGTACAATAAACATTGTTCAATAATTTTGACCAAAGTAAAGATTTAACCATAAACATCCAAATTTGTACATTACAATGATTCCTTATTTTTAACAATTCTAAATTACACATTTAAACCCATTTTGACATCTCTGGATAGCAACTTTCAATTTTGAATCATTACTTTTGTTGCTTTAAGTTCTGAAAATGCAAAATCTGGTAAACATTCACAACATTCTACAGGAGCAATCCCGTTTAACAATCAGAAGAGAACTTCTGAATGAAATAGACTGGAACCAAAGAATCATCGGAATCAAAGGATTTCGGGGTGTTGGAAAAACAACCTTCCTGATCGATATTGTAAAAGAAAAGTTTTTGAACGACAAAACCTGTCTTTACGTCAACCTGAACAATTTTTACTTTACCAAAAGGAAAATCATTTCGTTTGCTGACGAATTCTACAAAACAGGTGGAAAAACCCTGATTCTGGATCAAATTCATAAATATCCTGATTGGGCTTCAGAATTAAAAACCTGCTACGATAATTTCCCGGAACTACAAATCATTTTTTCAGCATCGCCTGTACTTCGCGTTATTGAAGGAAACAACGAGTTGCAGAATATTGCCAAAATTTATCATCTCGAAGGTCTCTCTTTTCGGGAATACCTGAACCATCAGGCGAACCTGAATTTCAGGAGATATACTTTACAGGAGATTCTGACCGATCATGTAAAAATTGCGAACGAAATCACTGAGAAAATCAAACCACTTGCATTTTTGAATGATTACCTGAAAGATGGTTTTTATCCGTATTTCCTTGACAACAAAGGCTTTTACAACGAAACGCTTTTGAAACACATTAACCTGGCATTGGAAATTGATGTGACCTATCTCAATCAGATTGATTTGCAATACCTCCCGAAACTGCGGAAGTTATTACAGATCATCGCCAGCCAAACACCTTTTTCACCCAATGTGAGTAAGCTTAGCGCCGATGTACAAACGTCACGGGCAACCATCATGAATTACCTTAGATATCTGAAAAATGCACGGATCATCAACCTTTTATTCTCGAACGGCAATGAGGATGAGATTAAAAAGCCGGATTTGGTCTTTCTGCACAACACAAATCTGATGTATGCCATTGATCCGGCTAATATCAGTAACAATACTTTAAGACAAACATTTTTCTATAACCAGCTGGGATATCAACATCAGGTAAAAAGCTCCGGGAAAACTGATTTTAAAGTTGATGACCAATTTCATTTTTCAGTGGGAAATAAATATACAGTTCCTATTGATGATGAATCGTTTGCAGCCGCAGATATGATTGAACTTGGTTCAGGAAGGACTATTCCACTTTGGTTGTTCGGGTTTCTCTACTGAAAGCCCCTCCTAACCTCCCCGAAATTGAGAAGGATTGAAAAAGATTGAGAAGGATTGAGAAAGATTGAAAATTTAAATAAAGAATAATTTAAACATTACAAAAATGGCAGATAAAAAAAAGTTCATTACGTGTGACGGAAACTATGCCGCAGCGCATATTAGTTACATGTTTAGCGAGGTAGCTTGTATCTACCCAATTACGCCATCGTCAACCATGGCCGAATATGTTGATGAATGGGCAGCTAAAGGAAAAACCAACTTGTTTGGCCAACCTGTTCGCCTGGCCGAAATGCAGAGCGAAGGTGGAGCTGCCGGCGCAGTTCACGGTGCATTGCAGTCGGGTGCATTGACAACGACTTACACTGCTTCACAGGGTTTGTTGCTGATGATCCCAAACATGTACAAAATTGCAGGTGAATTACTGCCTTGCGTATTTCATATCAGCGCCCGTGCTTTGGCTGGTCATGCATTGTCGATTTTCGGTGACCACAGCGACGTTTACTCAGCACGCCAAACTGGTTTTGCCATGTTGGCTGCCGGATCGGTGCAGGAAGAAATGGACCTTGCCGGTGTTTCGCACCTGGCAACTTTAAAATCACGCGTTCCTTTCATGTCATTTTTTGACGGATTCCGTACTTCACACGAAATTCAGAAAATCGAAGTAATCGACAGAGAAGACATGCGTCCGCTGATTGACATGAACCTGATTCAGGAATTCAGAGATCGTGCTTTAAATCCTGAACACCCTGTAACAAAAGGTACCGCTCAGAATCCTGACATTTTCTTCCAGGCAAAAGAAGCTGCGAACCGTTTTTATGATGCAGTTCCGGATATCGTTGAAGATTACATGCAGGAAATCACCAAACTAACCGGACGCGAATACCACCCATTTACTTATTATGGTGCCGAAGATGCTGAAAACATCATTATTGCCATGGGTTCGGTCACTGAAACCATTCGCGAAACTATCGATTACCTTGCACTTCAGGGTAAAAAAGTTGGTTTATTAGTGGTGCATTTGTATCGTCCGTTCTCTGCAAAATATTTCATGAACGTATTGCCAAAATCGGTAAAACGTATTGCAGTACTCGATCGCAGTAAAGAGCCAGGAGCAAATGGCGAACCAATGTACCTCGATGTTTGCGAACTCTTCTATGGAAAAGAAAATGCCCCTCTTATTGTTGGAGGTCGTTTCGGACTGGGTTCAAAAGACACCACTCCTGCTCAGATTCTTGGAGTTTATGAAAACCTTGAACTGAACGAACCTAAAAATCAATTTACCATTGGTATTGTTGATGATGTCACTTTCAAATCGCTTCCATTAAAAGCTGAAGTAAATGTTGCTCCAGCCGGAACTTATGAAGCCAAATTCTATGGTTTGGGTTCCGACGGAACTGTTGGCGCCAATAAAAACTCCATCAAAATTATTGGTGAAGCAACGGATAAATATTGTCAGGCTTATTTTGCATACGATTCAAAAAAATCAGGTGGATTTACGTCTTCACACCTTCGTTTCGGCGATGTGCCTATCCGGTCAACCTATCTGGTAAACTCACCCGACTTTGTGGCCTGTCATGTTCCTGCTTACCTTCATCTCTACGATGTTTTGAAAGGTTTGAAAAAAGGCGGTTCATTCCTGCTGAACTCTATTTGGGACGAGGAAGAAACAGTTAAAAGACTTCCAAACGGCATGAAAAAATACCTGGCCGATAATGAAATCAAATTTTACATCATCAACGGAACAAAACTTGGCGAAGAAATTGGCCTCGGAAACCGCACCAATACCATCATGCAGTCGGCCTTCTTCAAAATTACTGAAGTAATTCCTTTCGAAACGGCTGTTTACGAGATGAAAAAAGCCATCGTGAAATCGTATGGCAAAATGGGCGAAAAAGTTATCACCATGAACAACGCAGCTGTTGAAGCCGGTGGAAACAATGTGGTAAAAATTGAAGTACCCGCTGATTGGAAAAACCTTGTTGTAACGAATGATAATGAAGATGCTGATCGTCCTGATTACATCAAAAACATTGTTGATGTGATCAACGCCCAGAAAGGAGATGACCTTCCGGTTAGTACTTTCCTGGGTTCAGAAGACGGAACATTTCAATCAGGAACGGCTGCTTACGAAAAACGTGGTATTGCCGTAAACGTTCCTGAATGGCAGGCTGAAAATTGTATTCAGTGTAACCAGTGCGCATACGTTTGTCCTCACGCTGCAATCCGTCCGTTCCTGATTAACGAAGACGAAATGGCTAAATTACCTGATGGAACAAAATCACTTCAGGCTGTACCAAACAAACAATTCCCGAATTTGAATTTCCGTATTCAGGTAAGTGTTTTGGATTGTACAGGCTGCGGTAACTGTGCCGATGTTTGTCCTTCTAAAACCAAAGCTTTGGAAATGAAACCACTGGGAACTCAGGAAGCTGAAATTTCACGTTGGTTGCACATGGATTCGAAAGTTACTTACAAGGAAAAAGTAGTTGAAAAAAATAAGTCGGTTAAAAATTCACAGTTTGCTCAACCATTATTCGAGTTCTCCGGAGCTTGTGCAGGTTGTGGCGAAACGCCATACATCAAGCTTATTTCTCAGTTGTTCGGCGAACGTATGATGGTTTCAAATGCTACTGGTTGTTCTTCAATCTATGGCGGATCGGCTCCTTCAACTCCGTATTGCAAACACAAAGAAAGCGATAAAGGTATTGCATGGGCCAACTCACTGTTCGAAGACAATGCTGAATACGGATTTGGTATGTCGGAAGGTGTTGCCGCTCAACGCGACCGCATCGAGTCGATTATGAAAGCTGCCATGGCCGATGGTGCAACTGATGCAGAAAAAGAAGCATTTGCTGCCTGGATGGAAAACAAACTGAATGGTGAGACAACTGAAGAAGTTTCAGCAAAAGTTCGCGAAGTATTGGCCGGAAGCGCTGCGGTTTATGCGAAAGAAATCATGGGATTGAAACAATACCTGGTTAAAAAATCGCAATGGATATTCGGTGGAGACGGCTGGGCTTATGATATTGGCTACGGCGGTTTGGATCATGTTTTAGCTTCAGGAGCAGACATTAACGTTCTGGTTATGGATACCGAAGTTTACTCAAATACGGGAGGTCAGGCATCAAAATCAACTCCGGTTGGTGCAGTAGCTAAATTCGCAGCTTCAGGAAAACGCATCCGTAAAAAAGACCTTGGTGTAATGGCCATGTCTTATG
>JAUYEQ010000241.1 GCA_030691295.1 Bacteroidota bacterium | reverse complement strand
TTCAGAGTGTTGGTTGCAAATCACGTGTTTTAACAGCTATCCGGATGGAACCAATCGGCGAGTTTTACTCGAAAGACCGGGCTGTTGAAGTGCTGGAACAAGGCGAAGTAGCAATTTTTTCAGCAGGTACCGGTAATCCGTATTTTACAACCGATACCGGTTCGTCGTTGCGGGGAATTGAAATCGAAGCGGATGTGATGCTGAAAGGTACCCGGGTTGACGGCGTTTATACAGCCGATCCGGAGAAGGATAAAACCGCTACAAAATTTGAAACAATAACTTTTGATGAGGTTCATCAACTCGGACTAAAAGTGATGGATTTAACCGCAACAGCCATGTGTAAAGAAAATAATTTGCCGATTATTGTATTTAATATGGATATAAAAGGGAATTTGAAAAAAGTATTGGAGGGTCAAAATATTGGAACTTACGTTCATAGCTGATAAAAGATGTTTTTTTGATTTAAAAAACATTAAAATTTCTATTTTATTTTAAAATTTCTATATTTGTTCCCAGCACTTTTAATAAACGAAAAGAGTTAGTTCATATGCAAGAAGAGGTACAAATGGTCTTAGATATTTGCAGGGAAAGAATGGAACTTGCACTGGCTCATCTCGACAAGGAGTTGGTTCACATTCGCGCCGGAAAAGCTTCGCCCAGAATGTTGGACACCGTAAATGTAATTTATTACGGGAGTATGGTTCCAATAGCTCAGGTATCAAATATCAGCACCCCCGATGCACGCACAATTGTTGTTCAGCCTTGGGAAAAGGCGATGATTCATCCAATTGAGAAAGCAATTATTAATTCGAATCTCGGCTTTAATCCTGATAACAATGGTGAAATTATTCGCATCAATGTTCCGGCACCAACAGAACAACGCCGGAAAGACATGGTGAAAACAGTAAACAAAGAAGGTGAAATTGCCAAAGTTAGTTTACGAAGTGCACGAAAAGATACCAACGATAGTCTGAAGAAAATGTTGAAAGACGGTCTTTCAGAAGATCTTGAAAAGGATGCTGAAGAAGAGGTTCAGAATATGACCAACGATTTCAGTAAAAAAATTGATAAAATGCTCGACGATAAAAATGTCGAGATATTAACGATATAATTGTTTCTAGTTTTCTGTTTTCTGAACATTGTTTAATTGTTTTCATGGCTTTGAGGCGGCTTTTTTAAGCCGTCTCAATTTTTTTTATGTAACCTGCCTACGATATTTAGCATACTTATTCATACACTTCGTTTAAATTATATAATTGTCAGTAAATTTCCTCAATGTCATAAAAGTCATTCAATTGTCATTAAGTTGCCAATAAATGACAACAACTGACTGACACAAAATGCCAAATAGGTATAAATGGACAATCATTTTTTTTAATTTAAAAACATATTCCTTTCTTATTCAGTTTATAATTTCATAAGTTTATTGACTGATTTTGCATTCCCATTGGGAGAAACTTGAAAATCGTTTTTTTACTTTAAATTAAAGCCTATAATGATTGGAATGGTCGATTATCACATGCATTCAATCCTGTCTGACGGGAAAGATTCATATGAAGAAATGGTAAGGGTTGCAATATCCAAAGGACTGGATGAAATTGGTTTTAGTGATCATGTTTGTATAAAACCTGTCGATTGGGCGATCAGCCTGATTGATATTCCGGTGATGACTGAACAAATTATGGATCTGAAACTCAAGTACAAAAATCAAATTAAAATCAGGTATGGTATCGAGATGGATTATTTTCCCGGATCGGAAAAGGAACTGAAGGAATTGATTGAAAGTCTGCCGGTTGATTATGTCATCGGATCGGTTCATTTTATTGGCGACTGGAATTTTGATACCGATCAGTCGCTCTATGGCAAATGGCCAAACGATCAGGTTTATGGCGAATATTTTGAACTGATCCAGCAGGCCGCGGTATCAGGATTATTTGATATTATCGGACATCTCGACATCATTAAAAAGTTCAGGATTTATCCTGAATCGAATCAGAACAAGCTTTTCGAAGATACCATCAGAATAATAAAAAAACATGATTTGGTGGTTGAATTGAATACCGGAGGAATAGATCGGCCATGTGCCGATTATACCCCCGGGCCAAAGCTGTTAGAGATGTGTTACCGTCACAATGTTCCGGTTACATTGTGCTCCGATGCGCACAATGCTGATCAGATTGCTCGTCATTTCGAAAGTGCGATTGAACTGCTGACCCAAATCGGGTATCAGGAAATTGTAGGTTTTAAAAACCGCACCCGAAGAATGATCAGGTTGTAGCAGAATTTAAAATTAGTTACTCTCCAGAATCCTGAAAATTTCATCCAGACGAGGGGTCAGAATAATTTCGGTACGACGGTTTTTCTGACGTGCGTCCGGAGTTTTTGCTTCGTCAATCGGGAAAAATTCGCCCCTTCCGGCCGAAGTAATTCGTTTTGGGTCAACCGATTTGTTCTTCAGCAAAATCCGGGTAACTGCAGTTGCACGCATCACACTTAAATCCCAGTTATCCTTCACCATTCCGGTGCCGCGCATAGGTACATCGTCAGTATGTCCTTCAACCAAAACATAGATATCATTGTTCTGCCCCAGGACATCAGCAAGGCTTGCAAGCGCCTGCTGGCCTTTAGGGTCGACTTCCCACTGACCGGTTTTAAACAGAAGTTGCTCATCGAGCGAAACGTAAACTTTCCCGTTTTTCTCATGAATTGTCAATCCTTTGTTGTTGAAGCCAAGCAAAGCATCCATCACTTTTTGTCTGAGCTGTTTTACTGCATCGTCTTTTTGCCTGAGGGCGTCTTCAAGTTCCTTCAACCGAATGCTGCGTTGTTCAAGTTCTTTTTGTGCCGATTTAAGAATATCTTCCCGTTTTTGCAGGTCGGTTTGTGTTTGCTGAAGTTTTTCCATCAACCGGGCTATTTCTTCGGAACTGCCAGTTTTTAAGCTATTAAGCTGATTCTCAAGTTCTGAATTTATTCGGCTTAACCTTTGGTTGGATTCTGCTGAGTTTTTGAGGATGAGTGAATTTTCGTCCAGCCTTGCAGAAAGATTTTCAATATCTTTCATCTGTTTTTCAATTCTGCCTTGTAATTCAGTATTTTGAACTTTCAAACTCTGATTCTGTTCTCTGAGCGACTCAAAGGTACTGGTCAGTTCATTAAACTTTTTCGATGACACGCAAGAGGTTAACAGAAAAATGACGGAAATAAGCAATATTTTATTCATGGCTTGTGTTATTAGTCGTGTAAATATAGAACTTTGCCCGATCTTTGGCAATAATTGTATATTTGAATTCAAAATGGAGATTTAATGGTTAATAATACGGGATTTCTCTTGGATCAAATCAATGATCCATCGGAACTAAGAAAGTTGAAAGTTGATCAGTTGCCAGAAGTTTGCGTTGAACTTAGGGAATATATTATTGATGCAGTTTCGACCAATCCGGGTCATTTTGGCGCCAGTCTTGGTGTAATTGAACTAACTGTTGCATTGCATTATGCATTTAATACGCCCTATGATCTGCTGGTTTGGGATGTTGGTCATCAGGCCTATGGACATAAGATACTTACCGGCCGAAAAGATGTTTTTCATACCAACCGGAAATATAGAGGAATCAGCGGTTTCCCTAAACCATCAGAAAGCATTTACGATTCATTTGGAGTTGGGCATTCAAGTACTTCTATTTCAGCAGCATTAGGGATGGCCGTTGCTTCAAAACTGAAAGGGGAAACTGACAGGAAAATTGTTGCTATTATCGGCGATGGGGCAATGTCGGGCGGAATGGCTTTTGAAGGACTTAACAATGCAGCTGTTAATAATTCTGACCTGTTGGTCATCCTCAATGATAACAACATGTCTATCGACCCGAATGTGGGTGGAATGAGTAACTATTTACTGAATATTTCGAAATCGCAAACATACAACCGCATTAAACGTGACATTTGGGACGGGCTTGGAAAACTGAACGGATTTGGACCAAAGGCTCGCAGGTTGGTTCAGCAAACGGAGAATGCAGTAAAATCAATGCTTCTCAAACAATCGAATTTATTTGAAGGACTCGGCTTTCGCTATTTTGGACCAGTTGATGGTCACGACGTTGCTTATTTGACCGAGGTACTTGCAAGTTTGAGAAATATTCCCGGTCCCAAATTATTGCATGTAATTACAAAAAAGGGAAAAGGCTTTGAGCAGGCTGAACTTCACCAGACTGAATATCATGCACCGGGAAAGTTTAATAAAGTGACAGGAGAACTTCTTGACTGTGAATGTGCAGTTAACAAACCTCCTAAATTTCAGAATGTATTTGGCCATACCATTATTGAGCTGGCTGAAATAAACAACCGGATTGTTGCCATTACACCTGCCATGCCATCAGGCTGTTCGCTTAATATGATGATGGAAAAAATGCCTCACAGGGTTTTTGATGTTGGAATAGCCGAGCAACATGCCGTTACTTTCTCTGCCGGATTGGCAATTCAGGGAATGCTTCCGTTTTGCAACATCTATTCATCGTTTATGCAAAGGGCTTACGACCAGATAATTCACGATGTAGCCATTCAGAACCTTCAGGTAGTTTTTTGTCTCGATCGTGGTGGATTGGTTGGCGCTGACGGTGCTACCCATCATGGAGTATTCGATCTGGCCTTTATGCGATCAATTCCAAATATGATTGTTTCAGCTCCGATGGACGAGCTTGAATTACGAAACATGATGTTTACTGCCCAAAATGAGAATCACGGGCCTTTTTCAATCCGGTATCCGCGCGGTTGCGGATGCGTTATCGACTGGCGCCAAACCATGAATGCAATCCCTGTTGGTAAAAGCAGGCAACTTTCTGAAGGAACTGATCTGGCGATTCTAACCATCGGAACTGTTGGCATCCAAACCAGACGGGTAGTGAATATGCTTCAGAAAGACGGCATTTGGGCTTCCCATTTCGATATGCGGTTTGTAAAACCTCTTGACGAAGAAACCCTGCATTCTGTTTTCAGGAAATTTAATCACATAATAACCATTGAAGATGGAGTTTTGCAGGGAGGTTTTGGGAGTGCTGTTATCGAATTTGTGGCAGATCATCATTACACTGCTCATTTAAGACGAATCGGTATTCCCGATATATTTATTGAACATGGTACTACTGAAGAATTGAACCGCGAGTATGGCCTTGATCAGCAAGGGATTTATCAAACGGTTAAAACGTTTATGCTGTAAGAATAAGCTGGCAGGATACTTTTTAAAAAGACCGAGCGTTTATCAGTCGTAGAAATTTAATAATCTCACTTTGGAATACTATTTTAGGAAACGTCGCTGGAAAATTCTTATTCTGCTTCTGGCAGTTATAATTGGCATTGGCTCATTTTTTTATACCAATTGGCTGGTAAAAAAAATGGCTTTCGAAGAGCGTAAAAATGTTGAATTGTGGGCCGAAGCTACCCAAATGCTTGCGAGCTATGACTTAAACTCAAATCTTGATATAACCTTTCTGGTTGATATTATTAACCGTAATACCTCCATTCCCATCATAATTGCTGACAGCACCGACCGCATTTTGGTAGAAAAAAATATAACTTTTACTGAAGTTAACAAAGACAGAATATTGGCCAGAGAGTTGCATAAAATGAAGGACGAAAATGATCCGATCATTATTTCTATTTCTGAAACAGAGACACAGTATCTGTATTACCGTAGTTCCATTTTGCTTGAAAACTTAAAATATTATCCAATTGTTCAGTTTGCTGTTATCCTTTTGTTTATTCTCGTAGCTTATCTCGCATTCAGTTCTTCCAGAAATGCTGAACAGAATCAGGTTTGGGTCGGAATGTCAAAAGAAACAGCACACCAGCTCGGAACTCCCATTTCGTCGCTGATGGCATGGGTTGAATTGCTCAAAATGCAGAATATTGATGAAGGCCTTATTCAGGAATTTGAAAAAGATACGCAACGACTTGAAAGAATAACTGAACGATTTTCAAAGATAGGTTCGGTTCCTGAGCTGATTAGAACCGATGTTGCTGAAACCATCCGTTCAACAGTGGCCTATCTGAAAACCCGTTCATCAGCAAAAGTTAAATTTCTGCTTGATTTCAGCGAACAAGAGGTATATGAAGTTCCTTTAAATGCTTCACTTTTTAGCTGGGTTATTGAAAACCTTTGTAAAAACGCCATTGATGCCATGAACAACATTGGTACCATTGAAATTTCAATTGCTGAAAAGGGGAATCAGATATTAATTGATTTAGCCGATACCGGGAAGGGAATCTCGAAAAGCTATTTTAAAACTGTTTTTCAACCCGGGTTCACCTCCAAAAAAAGAGGGTGGGGTTTAGGGCTTTCGCTGGCAAAACGGATTGTTGAAAATTATCATAAAGGGAAAATATTTGTGAAACATTCTGAAATCAACAAAGGAACAATCTTTCGGATAATTCTTCAGAAGTGATAACTTATTAACAATCTGCATTCAGTTTAAATTATTGACAGCGAACAATTTATCGGCATTGGTGCTTTTTAGGGCGAAACATTGTTAAAAAAATCAATATATTTTTCGTGTTTGCTTATTTTTTATACTTTTGCAAAACTTTTTCAGGCAATGAGCATACGATCTAAATATAACATTGCGTTCAAAGGGCTTTCAATCGGAAAGCATGTTTTTGATTACGAAATCGACAGAAAATTCTTTGCGGAGTTTGATGGTGGCGTAGTTGAAGATGGAAATGTAGATGTTTGTGTAACCCTCGAAAAGCAAAGTTCGTTGATGGTCTTTTGGTTTGATCTGAAAGGAACTGTGAACGTACAATGCGATCGTTGCCTTGAAATGTACGATCAACCGGTTGAAAGTCGGGAACGAATTTTTGTCAGGTTAGGCGAAAAGGAGTTTACTGATGGCGATGATTTAATTTGGGTCAGCGCAAATGATTATCAACTGAACGTTTCTCAGTTGATATATGAGTTTATATGTTTGGCAATTCCGATCAAAAAAGTTCATCCTGACGATGAAAACGGGAACTCAACATGTGATCCTGAAATGATCGAAAAGCTGAACAAATACATAGTCAGGGATGACAATGAAAGTAACCCTGTCTGGAATGATTTAATGAAATTTTTAGATAACGAATAAAGATAAGTTAAGATGGCACATCCAAAGCACAGGGTTTCAAAAGCCCGCAGAGACAAGAGAAGAACACATTACAAAGCAACACCTGCAACATTGGCAGCGTGTTCTAATTGTGGAACCACTGTAAAATATCATACTGTTTGTCCGGAATGTGGATATTACAGAGGTAAGTTGGCAATCGAAAAAGACGTTACAGTTTAATAACTGAATTGTTATGGTCAGAAGAATAACCTTCTTCTGACCATTTTTACACCCTCCTGTTTTAATATTCGAACAAATTAATTAATTGTTTTAAAAGGAGTTAGGTAATATATATGCCTGATATTTCTTTGCGTTTTAGATTTTTCATCCTAACTTGCGCCCCATTTAAATTTTCGGTTCAATAGTTTTATTTTATTGATTTTCCGATAAATTTCTGGAAAGTCATTTTGATAAGTTTGATTTAAAATATTTTTTATGGATAATATTCGTGCTGCAATAACAGGCATTGGAGCATTTCTTCCTGATTACCGTTTAACCAACGAGGAGATAAGTCAACTGGTCGAAACTTCCGATGAATGGATCATGCAGCGTATTGGCATTAAAGAACGTCGAATTCTGAAAGAAGAAGGTCTCGCTACCTCAGATATGGGGGTTGCTGCGATAAAGGAACTTCTGGAAAAAACAGGAACCAGGCCTGAAGAAATTGATTTATTGATTTGTGCCACTATGACGCCGGATAGTCCGCTACCTGCTACCGCAAATATTATCAATTATAAAGCCGGATTAATTAACGCATGGAGCTTTGACCTTACCGCTGCGTGTTCTGGATTTGTTTATGCATTGACCGCAGGGGCAAAATTTATTGAAAGCGGGCAGTATAAAAAGGTAATTATTTTAGGAGCCGATATGATGTCATCGGTTATAAACTACAAAGACCGCGCAACCTGTCCATTATTTGGCGATGGTGCCGCTGCCGTTTTACTGGAACCTACTACTGAAGATTTTGGTGTAATTGATCATATCAACCGTGTTGATGGTGCAGGAGCACAATTCCTTCATATTAAAAGCGGAGGATCACTGAAGCCGGCTTCCTACGAAACGATTGATAATGATGAACATTTTATTTATCAGGAAGGACAAACTGTTTTTAAAACAGCAGTTTCGAACATGGCCGATGTTGCTTTGGAAATGATGCAAAAACATGAGATTTCAGCAGATGATTTAACCTGGCTTGTTCCACATCAGGCAAATTTGAGAATTATTGATGCTGTTGGCCGACGAATGGGAATTGACAAGGAGAAGGTAATGATAAATATTCAGATGTATGGAAATACGACTGCTGCAACCATTCCGCTCTGCTTATATGATTATGAAAGTCAGTTAAAAAAAGGAGATAATGTCATTCTTGTTGCTTTCGGTGCTGGCTTTACCTGGGGAACTATTTACCTTAAATGGGCTTACGATCCGAAGAAATAAATAAAACATAACCGTACTTAACTATTCTAGCTATGGGAAAGCTGATAATCAGAAGTCACGAAGAGTTTGAAAAACATGTTGGACAGGAACTGGGTGTTTCAGAATATATGACCATTACCCAGGAACAGATCAACAAGTTTGCGGATGCCACCTATGATCATCAATGGATTCATGTTGATGAGGAGCGGGCCAAAACTGAGGGCGCTTTCGGAAGCACAATCGCCCATGGTTATCTTACATTGTCGCTACTTGCGTACATGTGGGATCAGATTATTCAGGTTGAAAATATAAAAATGCTGGTAAATTACGGAATCGAATCCTTCCGGTTCAATCAGCCAGTGCTTGTAAACAGCAGAATCAGAACCCGGGTCGTTTTGAAATCTGTGACAAGCTTAAGGGGAATTTCAAAAATCCAGCTGAACGTTACCATGGAGATTGAGGGAAACCGTAAATCTGCCTATGAAGGTGTCATCACATTCCTTTATCATTTTATTTAAGATAATATAAGCAACAATATTTTGCAGAACGTGTTTCCTGAAGGATACACGTTTTTTTTTGTGCTGTATTGGCTACATTTTAGGAGTAAATGGCAAGTCCTTCTTTAAGCTTTATTATATTTGAGGTTCGTTCAAAAAAATAGTAATAAAATGGCAAAAGAAATCAATGCAATTAATCCGCAGGTTATTAATCTGATAGCCAAAGGGACCAAAATAACAGGAGATCTTCTTTCTGATGGCGATATACGGGTTGATGGTGAATTAATTGGAAATTTGGAAACCAAAGGCCGGTTGGTGATTGGAGCTTCAGGAAAAGTTGAAGGCGATATAAAGTGTAAGAGTTGCGAAATTGCCGGAATTCAAACAGGCAAATTGGTTATTGCTGAGTTGCTTTCTTTAAGGACTTCCTCAAAGGTTTCCGGCGATGTAATTACAGGTAAATTGTCGATTGAACCCGGGTCGTTTTTTGTTGGCACCTGCACCATGGGCGATGAAACCACAAATAATGAATAACGATAACTATAAAAAACCGAAGAAACAATTTGATGATTTTATACGTTACTCCAGTCTTGCTTTCGAAATGATGGCTATTATGGGTATCGGTGTTTTTGCGGGCATAAAAATTGACCAATGGCTTGAACTTAGCTTTCCGGCATTTACACTGGGATTAATGATTTTGTCGGTAGCCGGTGCCATTTATCATGCGATTCGTAAGTTTTTGTAGTTTCAGGAGTAATAATTTTATTAATATTTCAAAAAATAATTTGCAATCAACGTTGGTATGAAAAGTTTTCTTGTAAAATCTACAGTTCTGACTGTCATTGTCTTTATATTGGGGGCAATTCTATATTACACGGTATTTAGCCAGTTTTACCGTTCAATTTTACCAGGCGTACTGGCCTTTTTTTACATCTTAACAAACCTTGTACATGCTTATTTGTTAAACATTGCTGGCAAATCAGGATCAAGATTTACAGGCCATTATATGGCCATTAGTTTTATAAAGATGTTTTTTTATTTGGCAGTTGTTATAGTGTTTGTGATTACAAACAAAGAGGATGCGAAGATATTTTTAGTCAATTTTTTGCTGTTGTATGTTGTTTATACAATTTTTGAAGTATATGAAATTTCGAATTTTGTAAGACAAATAAAAAACTAATCATACTTAGCCAGCGAAGATTCGCTTTTTATTACTTTTAAAAAATTAAATTTGTTGACCGCAGAATACAATGAGAATACAATGATACAAATTATACGACCTTTAATATTTATCATTTTTGCAGTCTTTATTGGCACTGGAGCCGTTTGTGCAAATGAAGACACTGTTAAATCAGAAGAAACCGAACATGCAAAAAGCTTTAATGCAGGTAAATATGTAATTGAGCATGTCTCCGATGCTTTTGAATGGCACATTGCTACTTTCGGAGAAACACATATCAGCATTCCATTGCCAATAATACTTTATAGTTCAAACAAGGGATGGAATATTTTTATGTCATCCAGGTTTCATCACGGACACGAAACTTACAACAACTTCAGGATTGAAAGCGAAGGACAGCACGAAGGGAAAATAGTTGAAGTAAATGAATCAGGCGAAGTTGTTTCGCTGCCTGTTGATTTGTCAATTACCAAAGTGGTTGCCGGAATATTTGTAAGTGTGATCGTTTTGCTCCTTATTTTCCTGAATATTGCCAAAACAGCCAAAGAGCATGTAAATCAGGCACCCAAAGGACTTCAAAACCTGTTTGAACCGATCATCCTTTTTATTCGCGATGAAGTTGCAAAACCAGCCATTGGAGAAAAAAAGTTTGAAAGATTTATGCCTTATTTGTTAACTGCTTTTTTCTTTATCCTGATTAATAATTTACTGGGATTGATTCCTATTTTCCCTTTCGGATCAAACGTTACCGGAAATATTGCCGTTACCATGGTTTTAGGACTTTTTACCTTTTTTGTTACAGCGCTCAATGGCAACAAACATTACTGGAAAGAAATTTATAACCCGGATGTTCCGTGGTGGTTAAAATTTCCGATTCCTTTAATGCCCATTATCGAACTATCCGGCATGATCACCAAGCCTTTCGTATTAATGGTTCGTTTGTTTGCAAACATGATGGCAGGGCACATGATAGTGACTGTATTTATTAGTTTGATATTTATTTTCAACTCGATTCTTGGAGTAAAAATAGGTTTGGGCGTTTCGGTAATCTCTGTGGCTTTTTCAGTGTTTATTATTATGCTCGACATTTTGGTTTCGTTTATACAGGCGTATGTATTTACATTGCTTTCGGCGATCTATTTTGGCATGGCAACATCAGAACATCATTAGTTATTCATTATTATAAATTCATTTAATTATGACTGCATTATTCATTATTCTGGCAGAATTGGCTCTTGGACAATTGGGAGCAGCATTGGGAGCAGGTATAGCAACAGTTGGCGCAGCTATGGGTATTGGCCGGATCGGTGCCGCCGCTATGGAAGCTATTGCCCGTCAACCGGAAGCTAGCGGGGACATTCGTTCAAATTTGATTGTTTCAGCAGCTTTGATCGAAGGTGTTGCTTTCTTTGCCGTGATCGTCTGTGCATTGGTAATTTTCATCTAAGAATTTTTTTAGTCTGTGGCCTGCTCCCGGGATTGCCGGGAGTTAAGGTTACTTATTAACCAACAATCACACAACTATGGGATTTGTAACACCTGATTACGGTACAATATTTTGGATGGTCATCAGTTTCGGGATCGTAATGTTTATCCTGAAAAAATTTGCGTGGGCCCCAATATTGAAAGCTTTGAAAGATCGTGAAATATCGATTTCGGAGGCTTTGAATTCGGCAGAAAGTGCACGAAAAGAAGTTGCAGGGTTAATTGCCAGCAACAATATGATTATTGCCGAAGCCAAAAGGGAAAAAGTAATTATAATAAAGGAAGCGCGGGATATAAAGGATAGAATTATTGCCGAGGCCAGGGTACAGGCAAACCTGGAAGCACAAAAAGGAATTGAAATTGCGCGTCAACAAATCATTGCTGAAAAAGATTCCGCCATCAGCGATATCAAAAAGCAGGTGGCCGAACTTTCGTTAATGATTGCTGAAAAAGTGATAAGAAAACAACTCGAAAATCCAAAAGATCAGGAAATACTGGTTAAAGATCTGTTAAAAGATCTGAAGTTGAAATAATTATATGGATAAAAGTAAAATCAACGTACGATACTCCAAAGCATTTTTTTCGCTGGCAAAGGAAAAGAACCTGATCGGAGAACTTCAAAAAGACGCGGGATTAATTTCGTCTGTTTGCACTTCGAGCAGCGATTTTATTCTTCTGATCGAAAGTCCGGTAATTCCGGTTTCAGAAAAAATGAAAGCCCTGAAAGCTATTTTTGAAGGTAAGATCAATTTATTATCCCTGAATTTTCTTTTACTCATTACCCAAAACAGGCGTGAACGAAATATCTCCGGAATATTCAGAGATCTGGAAGAATTGTATAAGCAGGATCAGGGAATAAAAACAGCTGTTCTTACCACTGCAAAACCAATAAACGAAACCCTTGTCGACCAAATTAGAAAATCTCTTGTGAATGAATTTGGTGGCATAATACAATTAAGTCAAAATATTGATGAAAAGTTGATTGGTGGTTTTGTACTTCGGGTTGACGACAATCAATACGATGCAAGTATTTCATCGCAACTGAGAAGGATTAAAGAAAAATTGCTACAAACAGAATTGAAATAGAATATTGACTGATAAAAATAGAAGAAAATGGCAAATATAAAACCTGCTGAGGTTTCGGTAATTCTTAAGCAACAGTTGGAAGGCTTTAAAAGCCAGGCAGAATTGGAAGAAGTTGGGACTGTGCTTCAGGTTGGTGATGGAATTGCCCGAATTTATGGCCTGTCGAATGTCGAATCGAACGAGATGATTGAATTTGACTCTGGGGTAAAAGGGATTGTACTAAATCTTGAAGAGGACAATGTTGGTGCGGTAATTCTTGGTCTTACCAAAGAAATAAAAGAGGGCGATACGGTTAAACGTTTGAGGAGAACTGCTTCTATCGAGGTAGGAGAAGGACTTCTTGGCCGGGTTATTAATACACTTGGAGAACCGATTGACGGGCGAGGAATTATTACAGGCGAAAAATTTATGATGCCATTGGAACGCAAAGCGCCGGGCGTAATTTTTCGTCAACCTGTTACACAACCATTGCAAACCGGATTAAAGGCAATCGATGCCATGATTCCGATCGGTCGCGGGCAACGTGAGTTGATTATTGGTGACCGCCAAACCGGTAAAACAGCAGTCGCGGTTGATACCATTATCAATCAACGCGAAAATTTTGAAAATGGCAAACCTGTATATTGTATTTACGTAGCCATTGGTCAAAAAGGCTCGACCATTGCCAACCTTGCACATACTCTTGAGAAGCACGGGGCGATGGAATATACCGTTATTGTGATGGCTACAGCATCCGATCCCGCTGCACTTCAGTTTTATGCACCTTTTGCCGGAGCTGCCATTGGCGAGTATTTTCGCGATACAGGCCGCGATGCCTTGATTGTTTATGACGATTTGTCGAAACAAGCCGTTTCTTACCGCGAAGTTTCGTTGCTGTTGCGCCGTCCGCCAGGCCGTGAAGCATATCCCGGCGATGTGTTTTACCTTCACTCAAGGTTGCTCGAACGCGCAGCAAAAATTATCAAATCAGACGAAATGGCTGCTCAGATGAACGATTTGCCCGAATGTTTGAAAGGTAAAGTAAAAGGCGGCGGATCGCTTACTGCATTGCCAATCATCGAAACTCAGGCAGGCGACGTTTCAGCATACATTCCAACCAACGTAATTTCTATTACCGATGGCCAGATATTCCTGGAATCCAACCTTTTCAACTCCGGGGTGCGACCAGCTATCAATGTGGGTATTTCTGTATCGCGTGTTGGGGGAAATGCGCAGATTAAGTCGATGAAAAAAATTGCCGGTACCCTGAAGCTTGATCAGGCACAATTTCGCGAACTGGAAGCTTTCGCGAAATTCGGATCCGATTTGGACAATGCAACCATGCGCGTTTTGAATAAAGGAAGGAAAAACGTTGAGATATTAAAGCAGGCACAATATGCACCCTTAAAGATTGAGCATCAGGTCGCAATTATTTATTGTGGCGTAAAGGAACTGTTGCGCCATGTTGCGGTTGAAAAAGTGAAAGATTTTGAACGTGATTTTCTTGAAATGATGGAAAATCAATACCGTGGAGTTCTCGACCAGTTAAGAGCGGGCATTCTGTCGGGAGAAGAAATACTGATCATAGAAAAAGTGGCTGCTGAAATTGCGGAAAGATTTCCGGAATAAAACGTTTGTGGCTTAAAACTCATTTGTTGATTTATTGATTTGAAATGGCAAATTTAAAGGAAATACGAACCAGAATTGCTTCTGTTAAAACTACCAGACAGGTTACCAGCGCTATGAAAATGGTATCGGCAGCCAAGCTTAAAAAAGCACAGGATGCTATTTTAAAGATTCGTCCCTATGCCAGTAAACTTTCTGAGTTGCTTTCCTTTTTAAGTTCTGTGCTTGTAGATAACCCTGATTCGGTTTATACAGTACAGCGTAATCCTGAAAAGGTTCTGGTCGTTCTGGTTAGCTCAAACCGTGGTCTTTGCGGAGGGTTTAATTCGTACATTTCAAAAACAGCCATTTCACTGGCTAAAAAGAAATATAAAACCCAAATGCAATCCGGAAATATCGATTTTATGGTTATTGGTAAGCAAGCCGCGAAGGTTTTGCGTACCTATTCCATTCAGGCTATCAGCGAAAAAAGTGAATTGTTTGATGATCTGACTTTTGACAATGTACTTGAGGTTTCCAGATCAATTATGAATGATTTTGTGGAGGGCAAATACGATCGGGTGGAATTGGTTTACAACAAATTTATAAATGCTGCCATTCAGGAACAGATAACTGAACAATTTTTACCGGTATTGCCTGCAAACGTTGATGCAGAAAGTCAGAACAATGTAAATTACATATTAGAACCTTCGCTGGAAAATATAGTTCAGGAACTTATTCCAAAGTCACTTGCGATTCAGTTTTACAAAGCTTTGCTAAATTCGCACGCGGCAGAACACGGCGCACGGATGACAGCCATGCACAAGGCCACCGACAATGCAACGGACTTGATTAACGAACTGACTCTCACCTTTAACAAAGCACGACAGGCGGCCATTACCAATGCTATTCTTGAAGTTACCAATGGCTCGGAAGCGCTGAACGGATAGTATTATTTTATAATAATATTGCAATCCCGGTCGTTAAACTGATCGGGATTTTTATTCATGGTCGTTTCCCAATAAATTACTAATTTTAGCGGCTCTAATTTTGAATAGCTATGAATTTATTTATAATTCTTTCAATTAAAAATTTTCTAACGACCATTGGAATAATCGTTGTTATTTA
>JAUYEQ010000237.1 GCA_030691295.1 Bacteroidota bacterium | reverse complement strand
ATTACTGAAAGAGCTTAAAACTTTTTCAATGTTGAGATTTCCAAAGCTCATTCTGAAATTTGCTTTTCCTTTTAGTTCGTTCACCATAAAATTGCTGAAATTGCCCATCGCTTCTATTTTATCGGCCAGCCTGATGCGGTATTTATCGCGGCGGGAGTCGATGTTCAGGTTGTCGGAGTTTTGTATTTCGATGGTCGATGATTTACTTTCGAGTCTCATGGTGCCGGAATTCTTAAGGTTTATATCGCTGTAGTTGCTCGTAATTCTGGCATTTGGAAGGTTGTCGATATTGGCATCGGCAAAATTCAGGTTAAGGGTTGTGCGGTTTGGCAGTTCACCGGCTTTCAGTTTTCCGTTGCTCAAATTGATTTGTGTCTCGCCCTGGTAATCTCCCATGATGATGTCACCGAATTTGTTTTCAAGCCGCAGATCGCGGTTGTCGGGCAGCCAAACAACCAAATCAATACGTATGCTGCCACTGGTTTGAAGCATGGTTTCCTTAAATTTCAGGAACTCACTTTCAACCTGACTCCGGTATTTATCCACCTGGGTTTTTACAATCAGGTAATGCTGACTATTGCTGATGTCGAAATCCAGGTTGTCGAGCGTTTTCTTTAGTTTGTCCTGCTTTTTTTCGTTTATTTCCATTCTGAACTGTATCACCACCGAATCTTTATTCCAGGTGTTCAGCTCAATCCGGCCATATTTATTGGTAATGTCGATGCGGGTTTCAGGCTGTACCTTAAATCGCCTTACAAATTCACGTGTTTCGCTGAATTGTGCGATCACCGACAGGCTTGTCAGGATGAAAAATACCGCAATTAAAGCCTGAAAGCATATTCTATTTGAATTATTGTTCATAACCTTTTGGTTAACAGTTTATTTGTTCCAGAACATCGTCCACCAGTTTCATCCGGTTCCGGTTGTTTTCAATCATGGCTTCAATCACTTCTTTGTTCGATATATTCTCCCTCAAATCTTTTTTTAGCGACATATACATGGTTTCCAGTTCGTTTAAATCACCTTCAATTTCTGATTTCAATTCAGGATAAACCTGGTAACATTTCTGTATTTCGGCCAGTTTTCCTGAAACTTCCTGCGCGTAAAAAGCTTCGGCTTCCAT
>JAUYEQ010000227.1 GCA_030691295.1 Bacteroidota bacterium | reverse complement strand
TAATACAGTTCCCGGTCTCATGGTTGAGAGCATATCGCGGGTAACCAGTTTTGGCGCAACCGCTCCGGGAATAAGCACCGCACCAATAATTACATCCGAATGCTGAACCATTTCACGAATGTTGTATTCGTTGCTCATCATTGTTTTTACATTGGCGGGCATAATATCGTCGAGATAACGCAACCGTTTCAGGCTTACATCGGTGATTGTTACATCTGCGCCCAAACCACCGGCCATTTTAGCTGCTTCGGTTCCAACAATTCCACCGCCAATAATCAGCACTTTTGCAGGAGGCACGCCGGGAACACCGCCCAGCAAAACGCCATATCCGCCATAAGTTTTTTCAAGGTATTTAGCGCCTTCCTGAATTGACATACGTCCGGCCACTTCCGACATCGGAATTAACAATGGCAATGAGCGGTCAGTCATTTCAACAGTTTCGTATGCCAGACAGATAGATTTGTTTTCAATCATGGCCATCGTCAGTGGCTCGCCTGATGCAAAATGGAAATAAGTAAATAAAATCTGGCCTTCTTTGATCAGTTTGTATTCCGACTCGATCGGTTCTTTCACTTTGACGATCATTTCAGCAATGGCATACACTTCTTCAATGGTTGGAAGAATGGTTGCATGCGCGTGAATGTAATCTTCATCGGTAAATCCGCTTCCCATACCGGCAGTTGCCTGCACATAAACCGTATGACCATTTTTAACCATTTCGGCTGCACCAGCCGGAGTTAAAGCAACCCTGTTTTCGTTGTTTTTGATTTCTTTTGGAACTCCTATAATCATCGTAGTTGTTTTTTTATTGTTTTCGAAGGTCTCAAAATTAGGCGATCCGCCCATCGGAAAACATGATAAAAGACAATGAATTTAGGCCTTCTCAACGATCTGTCATACAGATTATACACATATTTCTTATTTTACATCCTGAAACTATTAAAATGAAAGTTATTGTGCTGTTAAGATTTCACATTAAACCAAAACCTAAAATTTTTATTTAGAATTGATAATCGTATATTTGCCGCCTCATTGATAATATTTTATACAACATGCCAAATACATCGGAACGCGGTAATTTGATGCCGGACTCGCCCATCCGGAAGTTGGTTCCTTTGGCTGACAAAGCAAAGGAAAAGGGAAGGAAAGTGTTTCATCTGAATATCGGGCAACCGGATTTGCCGGCACCTCAAAATGCGATTGATGCCATTCGGAACATCGACCGGAAAATTCTGGAGTATTCTCCAAGTGAAGGAATAAAATCATTCCGTGAAAAGCTAGCGGTCTATTATCATTCTTTTAAAATTGATGTTTCAGCCGACGATATCATCATTACCACCGGTGGTTCCGAAGCGGTTACCTTTGCTTTTCTGGCATGTTTGGATCCGGGCGATGAAATCATCGTTCCTGAACCGGCTTATGCCAACTATACAGCGTTTGCCATATTGGCCGGTGCGATTATCAAATCAATACCATCAAAGATTGACGAAGGTTTTGCCTTGCCTCCAGTTGCGGAATTTGAAAAGCTGATTACTCCGCGTACAAAGGGGATTTTAATATGCAATCCGAATAACCCGACAGGATATTTGTATAACCGTACCGAAATGAGCCAGATTCGCGATATGGTTAAAAAATACGATTTGTACCTTTTTTCAGATGAGGTTTACCGCGAATTCTGCTATACAGGAGCTCCATACATTTCAGCTTTTCACCTGAAAGGAATTGAGCAAAATGTAGTGTTGATCGATTCTGTTTCGAAACGATACAGTGAATGCGGCTTGCGGATTGGCGCTTTGATTACCAAGAACAAAGCACTGAAAAAGAATGTGATGAAGTTTTGTCAGGCACGGTTGAGTCCGCCACTGATCGGACAGATTGCCGCCGAAGCTTCACTCGAAAACAATCAGGAATACATGCACGACATCTACGACGAATATGTTGAGCGTCGTAAATTTCTGATCGATGGGCTGAACCGCATTAACGGCGTTTATTCACCGATACCGATGGGAGCATTTTATACCGTTGCCCGCCTTCCGGTTGACGATGCTGATGTATTTTGCGCCTGGTTGCTGAGCGATTTCGAATACGAAAATCAAACCATTTTTATGGCGCCTGCTTCAGGGTTCTACACAACGCCAGGCTACGGAAAAGATGAAGTCCGGATCGCCTACGTCCTGAAAAAAGAAGATTTGGCGATATCACTGAAAATTCTGGAAGAAGCTCTTAAAGTTTACCCCGGAAGTAAGGTTCGGCAAATGTTAGAAGTCGCGGCAGAATAAAGAACACAATGCATTAAAAAAGCGTCCTGAAAAAATATCAGAACGCTTTTTTAATTTCAAGGTATTTCCCTTTTATTTTTTCTTTTTCTTCCTGATCGGTTTTGGTTTTATTTTCGCTTCTTCAGCCATCAATGATTTCCAATCGTTCGGATTATCTTCAGAAAGATCAACGGTTGCAGTATATTCTTCCTTGTCAATGATCAGGACTTTTACTTTCTGGTCGAGGAAAGTTTCTATTTCATCCAAAACAGGTTTTTCTTCAGGGCTACAAAACGATACAGCCAATCCTTTTTTAACACCCCGTCCGGTTCTTCCAACGCGGTGAACGTAGTTTTCAGCAACTTCAGGCAAATCGTAATTAATAACGTAGTCAACATCCGGAATGTCAATTCCTCTTGCGCTTACATCGGTGGCAATTAAAACCTTCACATCGCCTGTCTTGAATCTGTTCAAAACATCAATCCGGTCTTTTTGTTCTTTGTCTCCGTGAATGGTAAGGCTTTTTATTTCCACCCTTTCCATGGCTTTGAATACCCTTTCTGCTCTGACTTTGGTTCTGACAAAAACCAGAATCTTTGAATCAGGTTTTTCCTTCACCAAACGTTCCAGAAAAAAGCGTTTGTCATCCATATCAATCATTGCTACTGAATGAGTAACATTTTTAGCAACCGGATTCTTGGGTGATATTTCTATCCTGATGGGGTTTGTCACCAGCGAATAGGCCAATTCTTTGATTTCAGGATTGATGGTTGCCGAAAAGAAAAGGGTTTGCCTGTTTTTTGGCAGATTGTGAATCAGTTGGCGGATGTCTTTTATGAAACCAAGCGCCAGCATGTGGTCGGCTTCATCAAGTATAAGGATTTGTAATTTGTCGAGGAGCACGTGCCCCTGACTAACTAGGTCAAACATTCGGCCGGGAGTTGCCACAAGAATATCAATTCCGTGTTTCAGTGTCGAAATCTGTGGATCCTGATCAACGCCACCAAATACGCAGGCTGTTTTAACTCTCGTATGCTGGCCGAGGGTTTGGAAAACTTCGGTGATCTGCAAGGCTAATTCACGCGTTGGAACCATCACCAAACAGTAAATATAATCGCTTCGGCTGCTGCTTTTTAGTTGATGGATAATGTCGATAACAGGAATGGCAAATGCAGCAGTTTTTCCGGTACCGGTTTGGGCAATTGCCAATACGTCATCACCTTTTAGAATTGGGGTGATGGCTTTGTATTGAATATCGGTGGGGCGGCGAAAGCCTGAATCCGAGAGGTTTCTCTTTATCTCAGGAGAAATGCGGTAATCATCAAATTTCATCTGTTTATAATTTGTTTTTTAATTGCCACATGGCCTGTCCCGATGAATATCGGGAGAACTCCCAAATAATCATTCCTCCTGTGTGAGAAAGATTTTCTCATGGTCGTTTCCTAAAACGAATAAATTGTAACTGCACAAAGGAACACATTTTTAAACTACCTGCAAAGTATTCCGGGGTTTGGAAACTGTTGATTATGTTGAGATTACTTTCAGTTTAAAAATTTTGGTAACAGGCAAAAATAAAGGGAAGCCAATGTTGGCTTCCCTTTATAAAATAAGAATTATTTATTTTCTAATTTTTTGCAATCGGCATACGCGAAGAATAGTTAATACGCAAAGCCGCAGCTTTACGCAATTCCAATTTAATCTCTCCAACGATTTGCATTTTTGTGTATTCGTCAACTTTCAATGAAGTAATCATGTATGGAATTTCAGCTTCATCTCTGGCAGCACGTTCAGCAAGAATAAAATCAGGAATATCAGAAACTTTTGCAAACACATCGTTCAACTGAATACGAGGTTCAGTACCGAACATTTTTATATATTGTTTCTGAGGCGGGCCTACATAAATGTAACTTACCAGTGATTTTTTTTCCAGTTTGGTAAGTTCGGTAGCCGAAGGCAAGGTTGTTCTTACTTTCATCGTTACTTCTCTCATTGTAGTGGTTACCATGAAGAAGAAAAGTAGCATGAATACGATGTCAGGCAACGATGCAGTTGATACTGCAGGCGTTTCTTTAGCATTACTTTTTCTAAATTTTGACATATTATTTCTTCCCTCCTACTGTTTTAGGTTCAGCTTCTGAGATTCTCGATGGAATTGCCGCACGGATAGCTTCTTGTTGTTCGCTGGAACAATTAGCGTAATTTTTGCCAAATTTCTGTGTAGACAAATCATTTCTTAATTCATTTATAGCTGCTACCAATTCATTTTGTACAGCAATGTACATTCCGTATTGAGTGCCATGGTCATTTCTTAGTGAAATTATCCCCCTCGTTACCTCAACGTTGCCTATTAACGGAATTTCCGTCATTTTCGTTTCGGGTAAAGTTTCGAGGCTGCGCGGATTTGTCATGAATTCTTTGGTCTTGTCCCGAAGATCTTCAACCCGCATAATTTCACCTTCAACCATCAAACGGTCATATTGATCCAGAAGTACTGAAAAAACATTTCGTTCTTTAATTGGAGGCGTATCTTCCTGTACTTCAGGTGGCATTTGTGGCAGAACACGCTCCAGCCCGCTGTCAACGTCCATGGTTGTAGCAACCAGGAAGAAGATAAGCAACATGAAGGCAATGTCGGCCATTGATGCAGAAGGTATTTCAGGTGTTTTTCTCATATCGTTTTTTTTCTGCGATTTTATAACCGCTGGTTATCTAAAAATACTGGATATGGAAGACCAGATAATCCCGATTACAGCAAGTCCACTCAAAATGTATGTAGCAATCAAGCCGGTTCCAATCCATTTCGATACATTGGGAGTTAAATCTCCAGCTTCAATGAATTTTTCAACTCCATAGAAATTCGGGATACTACTGTCAGAAAACAGATAGGCAATTAAAACCACCGAACCTAAAAATCCAATTGCAATAAGTGCACTTTTTGTTGCTTTTTTGTCGGTGATAGTGTTTACGAATTCCAATATTAACGCAGCAGCAATGGCTATGCCGAACAATATATATGCCCAAAATAAATTCACGTTAACCCAAGTGTCCATACTTGGATCCAAAACATTTTCGTTAAGGTTGGATAACAGCGAAATTACAAGAAATACAGTAATGCCCAGAAATACCCATAACATTATTGTTGTTATTTTAGCAAATTTCATAGGATTATTTATTTTTTAGAATTGTATTTTACCAGGATGTCAATCAATGAAATTGAAGCATCTTCCATGCTGTTAACAATACCGTCAATTTTTGATACACAATAGTTGTAGAATACCTGAAGAATCATAGCAACAACAAGTCCGAATACAGTTGTGATCAAAGCGACTTTGATACCACTGGCAACCAATGTCGGGCTGATATCACCTGCAACCTCGATAGCATCGAAAGCACCGATCATACCGATAACTGTTCCCATGAAACCAAGCATTGGTCCAAGAGCGATAAACAGAGCGATCCAGCTTAAACCTTTTTCAAGTAGGCCAGCCTGAACGCCACCATAGGCTACAACTGTTTTTTCAACCACATCCAATCCTTCGTGCGATCGGTCTAATCCCTGGTAGAAAATACTTGCAACTGGTCCGCGTTCGTTACGGCAAACTTCTTTCGCAGCTTCGATACCACCAGTGTTCAATGCTTCTTCAATCTTAATAAGTAATTTTTTGTTGTTGCTGGTAGCAAGGTTCAGATAAACAACTCTTTCAATAGAAAGGGCAAGACCTAAAATCAATGCAACAAGAATTGAAGACATGAAGCCCGGACCCCCTTCAATAAATTTCTGTTTCAAAGCACTGTGTAATGATTTTCCTCCTTCTGCCTGAACTGCTGCTTTTTCTTCAGCATCAGCAACTACAGCCGGAGCTGCCGGCTCAGCTTTTTCTACCTCAGTTGCGGCCGGGGCTGCATTGTCCTGAGCGATTACACTGGTTGATGCTGTAACAAACAGCATACAAAGAACTGCTATTAACGCAAATAATTTTTTCATCTTGGTTTTAAATTTTAATTAGTAAATCTTCTGAATTTTTAAGTTGTATTTATTGATGTTCTTTAATTATTCAGCCTAAATGTTTGAGTATGTGTTTTTTCTAAATGGGAAATGATCCTAAAATAATTTCAATAATAATAAGAACTAATGTTAGAAAGCGGAGAGAGAGGGATTCGAACCCTCGG
>JAUYEQ010000224.1 GCA_030691295.1 Bacteroidota bacterium | reverse complement strand
ATCAGCACACGCATTAATATAAGTATCATTTCCGATTTTCTGATCAAGCTGATGAAGTTGCCGATTGGGTTCTTTGATACCAAAATGATCGGCGATTTGCTCCAGCGCATTGGCGATCATCGCCGCATCGAACGGTTTTTGACTTCACAATCGCTCAATGTCGTGTTTTCAGTATTTAATATTGTGATATTTAGTATTGTGCTGGCATTTTACAGTTGGCTGATCTTTTTTGTGTTTCTGTTTGGTTCTGCATTGTATATAGGTTGGATTTTTCTGTTCCTGAAAAAAAGGCGCGAACTCGATTTTAAACGGTTTGCCCAATTGGCCGACAATCAGAGTAAATTGATTCAGCTCATCAACGGAATGCAGGAAATCAAACTGAACAATTACGAACGGCAGAAACGATGGGAGTGGGAGCGTATTCAGGCAAGGTTATTTAAAGTGAACATTGGAAGCCTGTCGTTGCAGCAATACCAGCAGGCCGGATCGGTTTTTATCAACGAAACCAAAAACATTTTCATTACTGTTCTTGCGGCCACCGCGGTGGTTCATGGCGATATGACTTTGGGTATGATGCTGGCAGTACAATATATAATAGGACAGATGAACAGCCCGCTCGATCAGATGATCGAATTTATGCAGGTTTCGCAGGATGCAAAAATCAGTTTGGAACGTTTGAGCGAAATTCATGACAACAAAGATGAAGAACAGGTTCAGGAAGGCAAACTGGATTCATTGCCATCATTGGCCGACATTCAGATTTCAGATTTGATATTTCAATACGAAGGGCCCCATTCGCCCAAAGTGCTCGATAATCTCAATCTCACCATTCCGCACGGAAAAGTAACCGCCATTGTCGGCACCAGCGGAAGCGGAAAAACTACATTGGTAAAACTTCTGCTTGGATTTTATCCTCCGGTGGCAGGTTCTATAAAAGTGGGCGAAAGCGATTTGTCGAATTACCGTCAGTCATGGTGGCGAAGCAAGTGCGGCGCGGTGATGCAGGACGGGTTCATATTCTCGGATACGATTGCAACCAACATTGCCATTGGTGACGAAGAAATTGACAAGGATCGCCTGAGTTATGCAGTGCGAATGGCGAACATCAAAGAATTTATTGAGGGATTGCCTTTGAGCTACAACACGAAAATTGGTCCCGAAGGAGTTGGGCTTAGTCAGGGACAGAAACAACGTATATTAATAGCCAGAGCCATTTATAAAAATCCTGAATTTATTTTCTTCGACGAGGCTACCAATGCTTTGGACGCGAACAATGAAAAAGTGATTTTGGAGAACCTGAATGAATTTTTTACCGGGAAAACTGTCATCGTGGTGGCGCACCGTTTAAGTACCGTCAGAAATGCCGATCAGATCATTGTTCTTGAAAAAGGGAAGATCATCGAAACCGGAAATCATGAGCAATTGACCAACAATCGCGGTGCATATTACGATCTGGTAAAAAATCAGCTTGAATTAGGAAATTAAATAATAGACAGAAGACAGAAGGAAAAAGTTGGCAGTTGCAGTGATGTTTTTTTTGCCCCGAAAGGGGCAGAATTTGAATAACCCCGGGTGAAGTGAAACGGAACCCGGGGAAAGCAAGATCAGGACAAAGGCCGTCTGTGTAAATAGGATAATCAAGGCTTTAACTCCTTTCAGACGGAATTGTATTGGCTTACTAAAAAGTGGTTACATCATCGGTTAAAACTAAATTGAAGTGTAAATACTATTTTAAATTTATCAGTATAAGAAAATTAAATGAAGACCAAGGAACGGATCGACATAGAACTGAGAAGCGACGAATTTCAGGAAATCGTGCAGCAATCACCCAGATGGATGATTCGCAGCGGCATTTCCCTGATATTTGGGATTCTGATACTATTGCTTGCCGGCAGTTATTTTTTCCGTTATCCTGATGTGATCAATGCAAATATCGTGGTTCTGTCGGAAAATCCGCCTGCGTACCTGGCTGCCCGCACCACAGCCCGCATCGACTCGCTGATGGCGACTGACCAACAGCTGGTTTCCGAAAACCAGATCATTGCCATTTTAGAGAATACAGCCAATTTTGAAGATGCCATGAAGTTGAAAGAACTTCTTCGTCAAATGGAACCTTTTATGCTGTCATTTGATACCTTGTCGGCAATAACTCCTGATTTTGGTCTGCAATTGGGTGATATTCAATCGGATTATTCGAGTTTTGTACGAATGTACAACGATTACTTTTCGTTTCTCAGGTTAAAGCTCCATCCCAAAAAGATCAGATCGCTGAAGCAACAGGTTGCAATGAACCGCATTTATTACGATCGTCTGTGGGCACAAAAGCAGGACATGGAAGCTGATTTATACATTGTGAACAGCCAGTTCAGGCGTGATTCATTGTTGCAGATTAAAGGAGTGCTTTCTGATCTGGATTTGGAGAAATCGAAAGGATTGCTACTTCAGAAAAAATTCAATACAAATGGCGCCCGCACAAAACTCGCTGAAACACAAAGTGCCATTATTAAGCTTGAACAGGATGTGGTGGATGCTGAAATGGAATTTGCCGATCAGAAAAAGAAAGCTCAAAACTCACTGATAGAAGCAATGAATGTTTTAAAAAGTCGTCTGGCATATTGGGAACAGGCATTTATTATACGAAGCCCGATTGCCGGTAAAGTGAGTTTTACCAATTTCTACAATAAAAATCAGCAGGTAAAAAAAGACGAAATCGTTTTTGCAGTTATTCCTGAAATCCAATCGCAGATAATTGGTCGTATCAGTTTGCCCTTAAAAGGAGCCGGAAAGGTTGCTGCGGGGCAAAAAGTCAATATCCGATTCGATAATTTTCCATACATGGAATATGGTTTTCTGAAGGGAACGGTTAAAAGTATATCGTTGATGCCCAACAACGAAAATTATGTGGTGGAAGTTCTGCTTCCGCAGGATATGAAGACCAACTACAACATTCCGTTAAAGTTCAGTCAGGAGATGAAAGGTTCGGCTGAAATTATTACCGAGGATCTGCGGCTTATACAGCGGTTTTTCAATCCGGTCAGATCAGTGCTGAAACACCGGGTTTCTACTTCAGATTAATGCCAATTTTTGCCCTTCCGGTTTAT
>JAUYEQ010000217.1 GCA_030691295.1 Bacteroidota bacterium | reverse complement strand
TTTAGAACGACAAAATTATATCAGATGATTTACCCGGTGACCGTATTTGGCGACCCTGTATTAAGAAAGAAAGCAGTACCAATTACTGAAGATTTTAAGAATTTAAAAGGCTTCATAGAAAACATGTTCGAGACAATGTACACTTCTGATGGAGTTGGTTTGGCTGCCCCGCAGGTAGGGCAATCGGTACGAATTTTTGTTCTCGATACAACAACAGATGAAGAGGACGAACCTGCCGGAATAAAAAGGGCATTTATTAATCCTGAAATTGTCGAAAAATACGGAGATGAATGGTCAATGAACGAAGGCTGCCTTAGTGTACCTGAAATCAGGGAAGATGTTCTTCGTCCGGAATCGGTTGTATTAAAGTACCACGACGAAAATATGGTTGAACATGAAGAAACTTTCAATGGTTTTACCGCAAGGGTTATTCAACATGAGTACGATCACCTCGAAGGAATTATGTTTGTTGATTATTTGAATCCATTGAAAAAGCGGATTCTGAAAAGTAAATTATTAGCCATATCAAAAGGCAAAGTGATACCCAAATACAGAATTAAAATTCCGGGAAAATAAAACAATCGTTTCATGTGTGAAATACATGGTTTCAAGCCATAAAAACGACCATTCGACACAATTGTTCCTGAAAATCATAACCAAACATAAGAGCTTGACGTAACCGGTGAAAACAACTATAAATGCCGGTTACAAGAAGTTTTTTTCAGCGAATTCCATTCATCCGGATTGCCAGTCTTTTTTTGATTGGTATCCTGATTGCTCATTACCTCCAGATTGAATTGCAATGGATGGGAATTGTTGTGACCATCCTACTTTCCATACTGATTTTCCTTTGGCATAACTCCAACTTTTCAGCTGTAAAAACTCAAAATTACCTGTTATCGCTGTGCATCCTCCTTTCCGGAGTATTCTACCCCAAAAAAGTCATAGAAAAGCATTCACCGAGCTTTGATCAGAAAGACTATTACCTTGCTGAAGTTTGTCAAAAACCAGCTGAAAAAGCCAGAACATACCAAACAATTTTATGGATACAAAGCAGATCGTTGCCAAAACCTGAAAAAGTAATCGCCTATTTCAGCAAAGAAAGTTTTGATACCACACTTGTTACCGGAGATCAGATTATTTTGCTTGCCAGGCCGCAGGAAATAAAAAACATGGGCAATCCTTTCGAGTTCGATTACCGTACAATGATGAACAACAAAGGCATCTATTATTCAATGTATTTGCAGCCCGGAACCTACCATAAAACCGGCATCAAAATAAATAGGATAAAATATCTGGCAGAGAAAGTGCGCGACAAACTGATAGCACTTTTGTCTGCGACCAAAATCGAAAAAGAAGAACGTTCAGTTATTTCAGCCCTAACGCTTGGCTACCGAACCGAATTAGATCCCGAAACAATGGATTATTTTGTAAATACCGGTACTATTCATGTACTTTCGGTTTCTGGACTTCATGTAGCATTGATCTTCTTTATTCTTAGCTTTTTGCTTTCGGGAATTAACAAAGGCAAAGTTGGAACTTTAATTTATCCGGCTATCATGATTCTATTTCTCTGGATCTATTCATTCATTACCGGCTTTTCGCCATCTGTTCAAAGATCTACCGTAATGTTTACGTTTGTGATCATTGGCAGCATACTTCGGCGACCCGTAAACATTTACAACTCGTTATCGGCTTCAGCATTGGTTTTGATTTTGCTCGATACAAATGTTTTGTTTGATATTGGCTTTCAGCTTTCATATCTGTCCGTTTTCGGAATTGTTTTGCTCCAACCACCAATGGCTGAACTTATTCAGTTAAAAAATAAAATCTTGAAATGGTTATGGACAATGTTTACTGTTTCAATAGCTGCCCAACTTATAACTTTTCCACTTTCAATACTGTATTTTAATCAATTTCCGAATTTGTTCTGGCTAAGTAATTATTTTGTAATTCCCGGAACAACAATCCTCATCTGGTTATCATTCGGATTCTTTTTTTTATACCCAATTCCTGCAGTAGCAAACATACTGGCTCAGATAATACAATTTATAACCCAATTAATGTTGGAATTATTGAAATGGATGAGCGAGTTGCCCCATGCCGTATGCGAAGGAATCATATACAGTCAGGCTC
>JAUYEQ010000212.1 GCA_030691295.1 Bacteroidota bacterium | reverse complement strand
ATAGGAGCTGCTAGCGGCTGGCTACTGGCAATGTCAACAAAAGCGGTGATCATTAACCATGTTTTTATCGTTAGTGTCGTTTGCTGATAACCGCCAGTTATTTCATGTAATCCAAACTGTTTTAAGCTAGATGCCAGTAGCCAAAAGCCCTTTTTAATCGATATCTTTTCTCAACCGAAAAATCTCGCTCAACCAGTGCCTTGCCAGAAGCCAGTTGCTAGTAGCCAGCTGCCAGTTGCTAATTCAACATATTCTGCCCACCTGTCACCGGCACTGCCTGACCGGTTTCGTATTCCTGTTCGATGATGTAATACACGGCACGCATCACGTCGAGCGAAGTACAACCACGGCCGGCCGGAACCTGCGCTTCATAAAAATGTTTCACATCGTCAAGAGTTTTGGCTCCGGGAACTTTTCCGGCTTTCAAATACTGAACAAATAAACCGTTCTCAGCATCGGCCCACAATGGTCCATCGAAGAAATTGCCTGGGCAAATCGAATTTACTTTAATCTTATAAGGCATTAACTCCAGCGCAAACGACTGCGTGAGGCCAATTCCGCCAAATTTACCGCCTGCATAGGCAAAGTTGCGGTTGCTGCCTTTTAATCCCGATTTCGAATTGATCTGGATAATATCGGTAAAATGGTCGGGGTTAATTTTATTCTGAAGTTTCAGCACTGCCGAAGCATATTTGGCACAAATGAAATAGGCCGAATAATTTACTTTGGTCATCAGTTCGAAGGTTTCCGGGGTCATTTCGTCCAGTCCGCCGGCACGTAAAATACCGGCATTGCTGATAAATACATCCAGACCGCCAAATTCGCAAACGGTTTGAAATACAAGATTTTCAACCGAAGCTGCATTCGACACGTCAGCTTTCACAAAATAAGCTTTGTTTTTGCCCTTGCCGCTGTTCAGCGAGGCCGCAAATTCAAGTCCTTTTTCTTCGTTGAGATCGGCAATCACCACATTGGCACCGTTTTCCATCAGGTTTTCAACGATTCCGGCGCCAAAACCCTGAGCGCCACCGGTAACAATCGCAATGCGTTTATCGGCACGACCGCCTGTTGCACCCATTGCCACCGCACTGCGGTATTGTTCCACTTCCCAGGTATCTATAAACTGAACCTGTTCTGCAGTCATCGGACTTTGTCCGCCAAATTTTTCGGAATACATGCTTACCATGCAGGTATCCATGATCACCTCTTCGAGCGTCGCTACGCCCTGCGCATTGTCACTTGCCAGCAAACAACCAATTCCTTTGATGAAAATGATTTTCGGAGCTTTGGGTTGCGTTTGGTTGTAATCCTTTATTTTTCCTGAAAGGTCATTCAGCAAAGCTTCTGCATCGCCTGCAAATTCTGCATAAATGAACGACGAATTGCAATACACAATTCCATCAGGGATAAAAGGCAAAGCTATTTTCTGATATTCGGCCTCCGAAGAAATGAACTGTTGGATCAGAGAATTATTGATGACTTTAACCGTTTTCAACCCATTTGCTGAAAGCATCATCCGCACGGCAGGTACTATTTTCACAATCGCCGGGTCAACTGGAAAGGTAACAACTTCATGAACTTCACCAATAAAAGCGTTGAGTTTGGCTATTACCTTATTATATATTGAATGAATTTCAGCAACGGTATCGGCAGCAACGAAAATTCCGTGGTTTTGCAGTAGAATAATTTGCGGTTCTTTTCCGGTTTTTCCCCTGAATGCAATGATTCGCGTCTCAACTTCTTTAAACAGAATGTATCCCGGATCGACATAAGGAACGTAAACAACTTCGTCGCCAAACAATTCAGCAGTAAGTTTTTCTACTTCTTTTCCGCACATCAATCCGTTAACTTTGGTGCTGTGGGTGTGCACCACAAAACGGAATGCAATCAAGTCGTGCAGCGAAGCTTCCACCGATGGCCTCAGTCCTTTTTCAGGATTAAAACGTGCATTCAGCAAATCATGCTTGATCTGGTTTTCGCGTTCCATCACGTTTTCCGAATATGTTTTTTCGGAAATGGCTTTCATTAATTTACGGTCGAGTACCGCAAAACCGTTTTCGTCGATGGTCGCCAGACTCACGCCGCTGGCTTTTACATATATTCGTTCGTCATCTTTATAGGAAGTGTTTCCGCCACCGGCAATTACAAAATCTTTTTTGCTGCCGTAAAAACGCGATATTTCAATTAATTCCTGAATTTCTGTTTTCATTTTTTATAGTTTCAAGTTCCAAATTCCAAGTTCCAAGTGGGCGTTGCCAAAATTAACATCGTCCAAATCTTACTTAACTTTCTTATTTCGTATTCTTTATTGGTTATTGGATATTAAACATTGGATATTGGATATTTTCTCCAATAAAATGTCCGATTACCGCATTTCCCAATTCTACAAATGCATCGTATTTTTTGGTTTTGGCAATGCCATCTGCATCCAGAAAACCCTCTTCGCCTTTGGCAATGAGGTACTGATGTGCTGCAATGATACTGGCACCTTCGTATCCAATACGTTCGAGTTCTTCATCCAGATCGACTCCGCCACTGCACGAAACTTTTACGGGATCAAGCTGTGGGGTGTTGTGTTCGGTTCCGAAAGTGATCAGGAAATTTTTAGAGCGGAAGAAAGTCACAAAGTCTTTAAGAACCGCGAAAGTGTTGCGTCCGGGAATCAGCTCAAGGCTGTAAACGCCTTTACTGACCAGCGTTTCGTATAGTTTAACGAAATTGCCTTCATAGTCGGTAAAAAAACCTTTTGCATCGTCGAGCAATACCGGATAGCAAGGAATTCCCCCGGCGCTGATAATGAACTGATTAACCTGTTCCAGACTCAAAAACGCTTTCGGATCTTCAGGAACAAAAGCCTTTCCACCTGTTTTCAGCAGGTTACCGCGAATTTCATTCTCGATTCCGGTGACGTCAGTTAATTTCGATTTGAGTTCTTTTCCGGAGAAAACCAGCATATAAAATGCTTTCTTTTCTTCAGGAGAGATAAATTTTTCGTCGATGGCAATGCGCAAAGCCTTGGCAATGTGGCGTTCGCGAAGCATATTTTTAGCGTATCCGGCTTTCAGTTCTTCAAAAGTAAAGCTAAACCCGGCATTGATTTCGGCCAGAAATACATTGAGTTTTTCAACCATTTCGGCAGTCTGAACATTGCTTTCGTGCTGAACCTGTTCAAGCAATGCCTGTTCAGGTTTTCCGATTTTGAAAGGAAAACTCAAACCCTTGCCACTCATATACGTGCGCCCGGGATTGGCAGGATCGTTCACACGCACATTGGCTTCCTGAAGGTCTTTCTGCAGCGACATAAATTCGATGTTGAACAGCGGAAATATTTTATACTTCGCGGCCAGCGCAGCAAATTCAGCGTATCCGTCGGTCGTGTAAAAATCGTTGATTCCCAGCACCTGAACGCCTTCGGCTTCCGCCATTTTGAATACCTGATCGATTTCGGTAAATGCACTGAATGAAAAAGGTGTATGAAAATGCCCGTTTACCAGCAGTGTAATGTTTGGTTTGTTTTTCGCTTCAGCCAATAAAACCGGCTTTTCCGGAAATTCAGCAAAAATGGATGGTGTATTCATTGTGTATCGTTTTGAAGTTTCTTATTAGTAGCACAAAATAAATCATTGTTGACAGGTTTTGTATCCTTTGCTGTCCTGTAAGCTGATTTTATTTGAAATTACAGATATAACTATTCAGAAAAAAATAAAAGGAGCTTGAAGTATTTTATTTTCTTAAATGTTTTCTAATTTTACACAGCCAATAAATTATCCTGCATTTATATTCATTTGCATTTATAAATAGATTAGGTATCTTGAGGCGCCTTAAAAAAAACCATTATATTTTGCTTTTTCAGGAATGATGTTACATCATAAAATACGCTGAGTATCGATTATATCAGAAATATGGAATCAAGGAAATTAGATGAAGTCTGCGATAAATGTAAAGAAAATTGTTGCTCCCGTTGTTTTGACGATGGAGAAGATAGCATTTTCAACTGCCTGACAACCGACGAATTGGAACTATTGGTCAAAGAGAAAAGACGTATTCACTTTAAGGCTGGCGAAACCATATTAAAGCAAAACACCTCTGCAAGCCATGTGGTTTGCGTAAAAAGCGGATTGGCAAAAATCATAGCCGAAGGCAACGGCGATAAAAAACTGATTTTAAGACTGGTTGCAAGTCATTCGATTCTAACCGGCGGAGGACTATTTATTGATGAATTCAGGCATTTCACCATTCAGGCTGTAACTGCCGTTGATTGTTGTTTTATTGATTCGGACAAAATATATGAACTGGTTTCACGAAACAGCCAATTTGCCTTTGAGCTTTTGAAGCTTAACAACCGGCAAAACATGGAGATGTTGAACAACCTGGTTGGAATCACCCAAAAGTATATGCCTGGAAGAGTATCCGACTTATTACTTTATCTGAAAAATAAAATCTTCCAGACAAATCCTTTCGATGCCAGACTTTCGCGGCAGGAACTGGCTGATATGACTAGCATGACCATGGAAAGTTTTATCCGCATTCTGAAAGAATTTAAACTGGCCGGAATTATTTCTGTTGAAGGTACCAATATCCACATTTTAGACGAAGATGCTCTTAACCTGATAAGTAGAAAGGGCTGATTTTTTAAAATCTCCATAATTGATATATATCAATTCACATACTGTCATTAATCATCACTTTTCCTTGTAAACATCAATGACTCAAACTTAAAATAATGAAGTAAGGTGTCTATTTTAGCAACGTGAAAAACTGTAAAAGGAGTTTCACAGAGAGTTATCAACAATAGTAACCTTAACATACTTATTTTATGAAACTTAAAAACTTTATCCAGCTTGCGCTACTTGCATCTGTAATCATGTTTACAGCTCCCTCATGTGTTAAAGAAGGTCCAATGGGACCTGCTGGTGATAACGGAACAGACGGAACCAATGGAACTGATGGAGCTGCAGGCAGTGTAACTTGTTTGGCTTGCCATTCAGGTACAAATATGGCTAAGAAAGCATCCGAGTTTGCAATGTCAGCTCACAGTTCAGGTGCAATTGCAGTTGATTATGCCGGAGGCCGCGCCGGTTGTGCCAGATGTCATTCACATGAAGGTTTTGTACAATTTGTTGAGTTAGGCATTAACGATTTGCCTGTAGCAAACCCAAGTGCATGGGAATGTTCAACCTGCCACGGAATTCACGAAACTTTTGAAGGAGTAGATTATGCTCTGAGAATTAATGCTCCTGTCGTTCCAGTAGCTGCTGCCAATGGCGTTATGGATTTAAAAGGAAGCAACAATTTATGTGGTACCTGTCACCAATCAAGAAGTGCAGAACCAGGTACAGATAAACCCGGAGCAAATTACACCATGTCTGTACGTACATATCCACATTACTCAGCACAGTCGAATGTAGTTTTCGGAAATGGATTTGCTGAAATTCCGGGTTCTGTTGCTTATCCAACCAAAGGAACATCTGCTCACCTTACCATGACCGGTGGATCATGCGTTGGTTGTCACATGGGAACATTTACCGCTAAACAGGGAGGCCACTCATATATACCAAGTCTAAAAGCATGTAATGACTGTCATGGTGGAACGCCGGGCACAAATTACAATTATGGTGGTATTCAAACAGATACTCAAGGCAAACTCGATCAACTTCGCGACAAATTATTGGCTTTGGGTGTTATTACGAAAACTACTGTTGACGGTGTAGATAGCTACTCACCAAAAGCAGGTTCAGTTCCAATGGTACAGGCTCAGGCAGTATACAACTATTTTGGAATTAAATATGACCGCAGTTTGGGTGTTCACAATCCAAAATATGTTAAAGCTTTATTGGTGAATACCCTTGAAGCGCTTAACAAATAAGGTATAAAACGTGAAATGATATAAAAAAGGCTTCTCTTTTTAAAAATTGAAGCCTTTTTTTATAAAATATTTAAAATTGAGCACCATGAAAAAGTATATAATATTCCTTATTTTGATTTCGGCTTCACTGTTTTTCAACAGTTGTAAATACGATTTCATTTTGCCGGAAGAAGTCCCAGTGATCGAACCCGGTGGTGACCCTATCAGTTTCGAGAGCCAAATAGCTCCAATTTTTTCAACTGGCAACAAATGCACTGCATGTCATAAGACAGGCGGATTTGCTTCTCCTGATTTATCAAATTCAGCCACTGTATATTCACAAATTGTACCTAAATACGTAGATTTGGCTAGTCCTGCAAGTAGTAAGATATATACTTATTCAACTTCAGGAACCCATAATAATTTAAAGGTTTCTGCGACACAATCTGTATTACTTCTTCAATGGATAAAAGAAGGAGCTAAAAATAATTAGTGCAAACAATTAATATTCGCTGAAATGAAAAATAAAATGCTATTCATAATTCTTCTGTCACTGATTTCCATCATTACATTTGCGCAGGAAGATACAACGGCAGTTGCAGAGACAAAAGATAAACCAGTAAGATCGCCTTTTGAAAGCGGATACCTGATTGATGCACAAACAACAGTTATCCCGAACCCAAATACTCTTGAAATGGTAATTCAGCACAAATTCGGCACCATCGAAAACGGACGTTCTGATTTGTGGGGTATTTATGCACCGGCAAACATACGAATGGGATTAAACTATGTGCCGGTAAGAAATTTTCAGATTGGTGCAGGTATCACAAAAACAAAAATGGCAACTGATGTGAATGCCAAATGGACAATTCTGGAACAAACCCGAGAAAACACCATTCCTGTTGCTGTTGCTTTGTATGGCGTTATGGCCATCGACGGTAGAAATATCAGCGCTTTTGAAACAGGACAAGTCAGGGAAGCTTATTCGGGGCCGGTTGGCAGCTTCAAGTTTCCTGACCGTTTAAGTTATTTCTCTCAATTAATCGTTGGCCGGAAATTTACCGATTGGCTGTCACTTCAGGCAGGCGTAAGTTTTACCCATTACAATGCTGTTGGAGTTTTGTACGACCATGATAAAGTTGGCGTTCATTTTAACGGCAGGATAAAAGTGTCGCCTCAGGGCTCGGTTATTTTCAACTACGATGCCCCATTAAAAATAAAAGAAATTTCGGAACAACTCGAATGGACTAACCATCCGGAACCAAGTTTTACTTTTGGATACGAGATTTCGACCAGCACACATGCATTTCAGATTTACGCAGGAAATGCAGGCAGTTTTCTGCCTCAGGAGAATATGATGTGGAATCAAAGAAGCATCAGCAAGGATAATTTTGCAATTGGATTCACCATTACCCGCTTGTGGGGATTTTAGCAGAACAAGGTATTGCAAAATTGGCCGGATAATTGCTAGCTTTAGCAAAGTATTAATTTTTAAAAATTGAATCATGAAAAAGAGACTATTAAATTTATTCAATGTATTTGGAATGTTTGCGATGGCAATCGCACTTTTTGCCTTCGTTGCGCCACAGGATCAGAAGGCTGGCGCTGCATGGAACGTACCTGCAAATTACAAAAGCATGAAAAGTACAAAAGCTACCCCTGAAACAGAAAAGGTTGGCAAATTACTTTATGCAAAACATTGCAAATCGTGCCATGGTGGTATTGGCGAAGGCGATGGCCCAAAAGCAGCCAGCATGAAAACAAAAATGACCTCATTTAAAGATGCCAAATTTCAGGCTCAAAGTGATGGCGTAATTTATTACCAGTCGTTTGTTGGCCGTGATGAAATGCCAAATTTCGAGAAAAAAATTCTTGATGATGAAGATCGTTGGGCGATCGTACATTACATGAGGACTTTAAAATAAACAATCATTTATAAAAATGCTGGAGTCCGACACCCGAACTCCGGCATTTTTATTTAACAGCCGGGCTATGCGAAGCTATTTTCTATTTTTTGTATTCATTATTTTTATTTGTTCTTTCTCCGGAATCAAGGCGCAGGATAAGCCATTGTCACCTGAAAATGAATTGTGCCTGAAATGCCACACGAATCAAACCTTTACCTTTCAAAATACTTTGACTGATAATGAAGATAAACGGATGATGAATCCGCTTTATATCATGAACAAAGATCATTTTTCGTCGGGAGTACACGGAAAATTTAAATGCACTGACTGCCACTCATCTGATTACGAGACATACCCGCACAATGCAGAACTAAAGCTTGAACCTTTGAGTACATGTCTGGACTGTCACGGAGGCGACGAACAATATGCAGCCTACCAATTTGAAAGAATTGACGAGGAATTTCAGAAAAGTGTTCATTTTCAGAAAAGCGGAGAAAGCTTTACCTGCTCAAAATGCCACGATCAGCACTATTATCAGGCAAAATCGAGAACAAGTTCCGAAGTAAGCGAAATTGTGGGTTTCAGCAACGACATGTGCATGTCGTGCCATAGCAACAACAATAAGTTTCATTTGATTTCGGATGAGAATAAACCGGAACTCAGTAAAATTCATGACTGGTTACCCAATCAGGAGCTTCATTTCAGAAATGTAAGATGCATTGAATGCCATACCGAAGTTGTAGATTCATTGTCGGTTTCACACAACATTCTTCCGAAAGAACAAGCTTTAAGGAATTGTGTGAATTGTCATTCAAAAAATTCAATGCTGAT
>JAUYEQ010000210.1 GCA_030691295.1 Bacteroidota bacterium | reverse complement strand
ATCAAACCGCGATCCGGATATTCAAAATTTCTTTGATCAGTTATTCCTGAACAATTTTGAAAAAGTTACTGAAGAACTGGATTTTTACTTTGCTAACATTTCGGCAGGGCGGTAAACAGTGCCAGTCCGGCTTTGCTGGTTTCCTTGTAATCGTTCGAAAGATTTTTCCCGGTTTTGTACATGGTTTCAACCACGTCGTCGAAACTAATTCGGTGGCGGCCATCCGACATCAGGGCATACGTGTTGTGAGCCAGCGCGCGTTCAGCAGCAAAGGCATTTCGTTCGATGCACGGAATTTGCACCAATCCGGCCACCGGGTCGCAGGTCAGCCCCAGGTGATGTTCGATGCCCATTTCGGCGGCGTATTCAATCTGGTTGATCGTTCCGCCCATTAATTGGTTGGCCGCACCCGAAGCCATGGCACAGGCGGTGCCCACTTCGCCCTGGCAACCCACTTCGGCTCCCGAAATGGATGCGTTGTGTTTGACGAGTGAACCAATCAGTCCCGCCGTTGCAAGCGCTTTATATATCTGCTGCAAATCTGCATCATATACTTTCTGGTAGTGTTTCAGCACGGCCGGAAGCACGCCACAGGCGCCACAGGTTGGCGCGGTAACCACCAGTCCACCCGAAGCATTTTCTTCTGAAACGGCCAGCGCATAAGCAAACAGCTTTGATCTTTTTTTGAATGGGCCGCTGAAATTCTGGGCTTTCAGGTTAAACGAACTCGATTTTCGCGGAAGCATCAATCCGCCGGGCAAAGTGCCTTCTTTTTTCAGTCCACGGGCAATGGCAGCATCCATCACGCGCCAAACTTCGGCCAGGTAATCCCAGATTTCAGGACCTTCGTGATCTTCCACAAATTCCCAAAGTTGTTTGCCATTTTCGTGGCACCAGTTTAAAATATCGTCCAGTTTGCTGAGCGTGTAAACATTGCGGGTTTCGAGTTCCGAAAGATCGTCGATAATGGCGCCGCCGCCCACGCTGTAAACCGTCCATGCTTTAATGATTTGCTGCTGAAAGTCGAACGCTTCAAATTTCAGTGCATTCGGATGCTTGGGCAAGAACGTTTCGGGTTCCCAAACAATCTCGATTGTTTTTCCGCTGAAAACTTCCAGAATTGCCACATCGGTCAGGTGCCCCTTTCCTGTTGCAGCCAGACTTCCGTATAGATAAACCCTGAAAGAATCCACATCCGGATGCTTATCCAGAAACTTTTTCGCTGCTTTGGCCGGCCCCATTGTATGACTGCTCGATGGTCCGTGACCTATTTTATAGATTTCCCTGATTGATTCCATGATTAAAATTTTGATGCAAAATAAGTTCCGGCATTTCAGGTCAAAGGTAACATTTGTCAGGTTTTCATTTTTTCTTATTCGTCAATTTCGTTGTCCCTAAAAAATAGAGTCGAAAAATCAGTTAAAAGAAAAACAATCCTGAATTTTTTCGTTTTATATTTCAAATAATCAATAGTTTTAAGCAATCACAAAAATGGAAACAATGAAACGTTTAAATAATTTATCTCCGCAACCATTGTGGAATTACTTCGAAGACATTTGCCAGGTTCCGCGCCCTTCAAAGAAAGAGGAAAAGATCATCCGGTTTTTACTCGATTTTGCTGAAAAGAATGGATTAAAAGCCAGTCAGGATGAGATTGGCAATGTTTTGATCAAAAAACCGGCAAGTCCCGGGCGGGAAAATGATCAGACGGTTATTCTTCAATCGCACATTGACATGGTTTGCGAAAAAAACAGTGAGACACAACACAATTTCGAAACCGATGCCATCAAACCTTTTATCGACGATGGATGGGTGAGGGCAGAAGGTACAACGCTGGGATCTGACGACGGCATTGGTATGGCTGCTCAAATGGCCGTTTTAACCGCTATCAATTTGTCGCACGGACCGATTGAATGCCTGTTTACGGTTGACGAAGAAACCGGTCTTTCCGGAGCATTTGCCCTGCAGCCTGGATTTTTAAGCGGACAAATTTTGCTCAACCTCGATTCAGAAGACGAAGGCGAGTTGTTCATCGGTTGTGCCGGAGGAATTGATACCATCGGAACCTTAAATTTTACTTCTGAAGCGTTGCCTGCCGGTTCGTTTGTTGTGAAACTGGAAGTTAAAGGTTTACAGGGCGGACATTCGGGCGACGACATCAACAAAAATCGTGGAAATGCCAATAAAATACTGAACCGTTTTTTGATTGCGGCAGATAAATTATTTGATTTACGGAGTGCTGATTTTAATGGCGGTAACCTTCGGAATGCCATTGCCCGCGAGGCGTTTGCTGTGGTGGTAGTTCCTCATTCGCAAAAGGAAAACCTGATTGTGGAATGGAATGTCTTTGCTTCGGAAATGGAATTTGAATTTGAACGGTCGGAACCCAAACTCTCATTACACCATAAATCGGTTGATTTGCCTGAATTTGTAATAGATTCGGATACAAAAGCCCGTTTGCTGAAATTGATTACGGCCTGTCCGCATGGCGTTCTGGAAATGAGCAGCCGTATGATTGGCATGGTGGAAACTTCGACCAATCTGGCTTCGGTGAAATTTAACGACAAAAATGAAATTGTATTGACGACCAGCCAACGCAGCGAAATTGACAGTCGAAAATACATGGCTGCCGAAATGGTCGAATCTGTAATGAAACTGGCCGGAGCAATGGTTCTTCATTCTGACGGATACCCCGGCTGGACACCCAATCCGGAATCTGCTGTTGCCAAAATTGCCGCTGATTCATATAAAAAACTGTTTGGAAACGATCCGCTTGTAAAATCAATTCATGCCGGATTGGAATGTGGACTTTTTCTTGAAAAATACCCGGAACTCGACATGGTTTCTTTCGGCCCAACCATCCGCGGAGCCCATTCGCCGGATGAACGAATCAACACTGAAACCGTTGATAAATTCTGGAAATTGCTGGTTGATGTCCTTGAAAATATCAGGTAGCTTGCTGTGTCTTCGAGTCATCGGATCAATTATCCTGTTAAAGCGTTCCCAATCAAATCTGGTAATTCCTGCTTCAGCGCCTTGATCCGATGACGGAAAATCAAATAAACAACTAACCCAATGAAACCAAACCTACCAATATTCTTTTTCTTTGCCCTTGTCTTTTCTTTTGGCTTATCCGCCCAGGAACAGGAAAACTGGACGCATCTTCGCGGAAGTAAACTCGACGGGCATTCATTGAGCAAAAATGTACCTATAAACTGGAGCGAAACCAGCAACGTATTGTGGAAAACCGAAATTCGCGGAGTAGCCTGGTCGTCGCCGGTTGTTTTTGGCGATCAAATTTGGACAAGTTCGGCCACTGATGATGGCAAGGAACTGTTTGCTATTTGTACTGATTTTGACTCCGGAAAAATTCTGAAAGAATTGATGCTTTTCAAACCTGATTCGGTTCAGCACATCCATCCCACCAACAGTTATGCAACCTCTACTCCGTGCATTGAAGAAAATTTTGTTTACGTGCATTACGGAACATACGGAACGGCCTGCGTTGATACCCGGAATTTCGAAATCGTCTGGACTCGCACCGATTTGAATTGTGAACACATGCAGGGAGCGGCATCATCACCCATTCTTTATAAAAATCTGCTGATTCTTCACATCGAAGGAACCGATGTTCAGTACCTGATTGCATTGGATAAACGCACCGGAAAAACCGTTTGGAAAACCGAACGCCCGCAGGAATTTTACAAAAATGTGGAGCCTGTTTACCGGAAAGCTTACTGTACGCCAATTGTGGTTGAAGTCAACGGCAAAGACCAGTTGGTCAGCAACGGCGCGCAACTTTGTATTGCTTATGAACCTGAAACCGGAAAAGAGATATGGCAGGTTTTTTACGGTGATGATTCAACTGTTGCGATGAATTTGAGTTACAACGGAATGGTATATGTCAATTCGGGTTGGATGTTTCCCGAAGGCGGAACTTTTTATGTCCGGATCCTGGCTGTTGATCCGACCGGAACCGGTGATATTACCAAAACACACGTTCCTTGGGAAGTTGCCGAAGATGTTCCGCAGATTTCGACACCGGTAATTGTGGATAGCCTGATTTACATGGTTCACGAGCGCGGCGACCTCACCTGTCTGAGTGCAAAAACCGGGGCGGTAATCTGGAAAACCAAGCTGAAAGATCAGTTCAACGCTTCTGTTTTGTATGCCTCCGGAAACATTTATTTGTTCAGCCTGAAAGGAAAAACATACGTGATTAAGCCAGGTCTGACTTTTCAATTAATTGCAGAAAATCAACTGGAAGGACAGGTAAAGGCTACTCCGGCAATTGTTCGGGACAATATAATTTTGAGGACAGATAAGTTTTTGTACCGGATTGGGAAATAGGAAAAAGTGTTCAGTCTCAGTTTAACTCCGGTAAAAGTTATAATACTCTAAGCCTTCATTAGAGAACAAACTATTCTTATCTTTGCTAGCGTATTAAAGATTAAATGTTATGGAACTACAATACATTACGGATAAAAAAGGTCATAAAAGTGCAGTACAATTACCAATAAATGACTGGCTGAAGATACAGAAGGAACTCAAAGAACTTGAAAAACTTCGGGATAAGAAATCATTTTTCTATGAACTTAAAGGTGCTGTTGAAGAAGTAAAACTGGCCAAACAGGGAAAGATAAAACTCCAATCAGCTAATGATTTCCTCAATGAACTTTAAGGTTGAAGTTACCGGCAAGTTTAAGAAAGATGCCAGGCATTTGCTAAAAAAGTACCCTTCATTAAAGCAAGAACTGGCTGTTTTAATTGAATCGCTCTCTGACGAACCAAAACAAGGAAAACCACTTGGGCACGATTGCTATAAAATAAGGTTAGCCATAGGCAGCAAAGGAAAAGGAAAATCTGGTGGGGCAAGGGTTATAACACACGTACAAATTACAAATACAGTTATATTTCTGATTACCATTTACGACAAATCAGAGCATGACAGCATTTCAGATAAAGAGATTCTTTCATTCATCAAAGATATTTAAAACCAGATAATTCTTTTTTTTATTCCAACTCTATGAAGCAACTTTCTCAGGCGTGGAGGGTGTTCTGTAAACCCAATAAAAGGGATATTCAAAAAAGGATAAATCTGGTAATAATTTTTGTTTTATTATCAACTCTATCTTTTGGGCAAACTTTGCCTTTAGTAGTTCATAATAGCCAGTGGTTTCCTCCGGTGAGGAGTCAAGAAGCTATACGTAATTGTACAATGTTTTCTTTCGTATACTATTTGAAATCATCAATTTGGAATAAGGAATTTGGGAGAGATCCTAAGTTAGAAGCTAATCAGTTTAATCATAATTTTGTGTGGAGTTATGTAATCAATCCGGAAACTGCTGGTGGTTCATATTTTGGAAAAGCCGTATATTTAATGAAGGATTCTGGTTGTGCAACTGTTTCGGAATTTCCAATTAATGAACAAGATGAAAATTATTCACCAAGTGCAGAGGTTAAACAAAAATCTTTACCATTTAAGTCTAAACGAATGACTAAAGATAATTTTCGTGATCACGGCGCTGACGTAGATTTGATTGGTCAGCGAATAAATGCACTCAAAGATTCTTTGTCTTTTACTCTGGGCTTAACTATTTTTCATTATTTCGAAAAGATGACAACAAAAAATAATGTTTATAGTTGCTATAAGGGTATTAGTGCAGATAGTATGTATTATGCACATGCCGTGACCATTGTCGGTTACAATGATACTATAAAAACAGCCCAGGGTAGAGGAGCTTTTCAGGCTATTAACTCCTACAAGGAGCCAGCTGGCGGCCATTTCTATTTTGATTATAATTGGTTCTATTTTTATACCAGCGATTCGTATGACTATTACTTCAGAATAAGAAGATTTTTCTTCTTATTCTGAAGTAATAAACACTACTCCAGTTTTCACGCAAGTTCCAAGTGGTGATTTAAATGTTACACAAGGTTCTAGCACAAGCTTTGATTTTAAAGCAACTGATCCAGAAAATACTCCGATTGTTTATTCATTGGTAAGTGGCTTAGGCGGAACAATTAATTCTGCCACTGGTCAATTTACTTTTTTGTCTAATCAGATTGGTGATTTTCCTTTTAGTGTTAAAGCTACTGATGGTTTCTACAGTATTACTAAGAACTTTAATGTTAAAGTATCTGAAATAATAGTGGTTAAACCTTTAGAGTTTACTAAAACTCTGCCTGGCGAAACTATGGTTAAGCAGATTACTTTGTTTAGTTTTCAGTTTGAAGCTACTGGTCCTAATCAACCACTAACTTATTCTGGAGTAGATAATTATAGTCCAATTCATTTTACTGTTTCTTTGAATCCAACGACTGGTAACTTTTCTTTTATCGCTCCCTATATAGAGCCACATGAAGGTAAATTTATTTTCAAGATTACTGTCAGTGACGGGGTTAGCTCAGTTTCTACTCTAATAATAATAATTGTTAAGCCACCAAACGTTAACGCTGCTCCAACTTTTGTAACAAATCCTGGAACTCTAACAACTTACACTAATAAAACGTTAGACTATCAGTTTGAAGCAAATGATTTAGATGGTGACCCACTTACTTTCACGATTTTGCATTCTTTACCAGAGGTAAACTTGACTAGTAACGGAAAGCTAACTTTCTTGTCTGCAAACGCTAACACCTATACTTTTACGGTAGTAGTAAGCGATGGCCAAGCTTCAGCTAATTTAGTTGTCAGTGTGAAAGTAGATTTCAATGTAGCTGTTGAAACAATCATTGAGCCAGAATACACCTTTAGTATTTATCCTAATCCGGTTAGCGATAATACTAACATTAAAATCTCAATGAAAAAACACGGTCAGATTAACTTAAGTATTTACGATCTTCAAGGTCGTCAAATATTTGTAGTTACTAATACCGAATACGAAGCCGGTGAAATCATGATTAGTTATGACGCTTCAAATTTAAAAAGTGGAGCTTATATCTGTCGTTTAATCACTGCCAATTTCAGTAAGTCAATCAAAATTGTTAAACAATAAAAAAACCGGAGGTTATTGTGGAGAATGATATTATAGATCAAGTCTAATGCCCGTTTCTTAAAATAAAGAGACGGGCATTTTTAATTGGCTAGAGCTCGTTCCAAAATGGAACTAACTGAATTTTAGATATATCTTCCTACGCAAGCACGGAATGTTCAGGTACTCAACTAACAAGAGAAGTTAGGGATTTATTTATCTATAAAAATTAATCCATACGGTGATTTGAAAAATCAATATCCAAACGAGTTACGATCCACTTCAAAATATTAGATTTGCATTATGAATTGGAAAGCTTATATAGAAACTAATGATAATATTTTGGTAGGTAAGCCAATCATTAAAGGAACCCGACTTTCTGTTGAGCATATCATTGGTTTACTTGCCTCTGGCTGGACAGAACAACAAATTCTTGAAAATTATCCCAGGCTTTCAAGAGAGAGTTTACAAGCAGTTTTCGCTTTCATTCAGGATTTTCTAAAAGATGGTTTGTATTATAATGAACCACTAAAATCAGCCTAATGAGGTTTCTGGCAAACGAAAATTTCCCATTGACAAGTATAAAAATTCTAAAGGAAGCAGGGTATGATATTATTGCTGTAGGTCAGGATTTTGCTGGAATTCTTGATAGTGAAGTTATTGAACTGGCAACGAAAGAGCAGAGAACAATCCTAACTTTTGATCGTGATTATGGTGAACTGACATTCAGAAAAGGATATAAACCTCTGGCTGGAGTGATTTATTTTCGATGGGATTATTTTCAACCAAATCAACCAGGAGTATTTGAAAAACCTGTTCGATTCAAAAAGCATCGGATTTGAAAACATGCTAACTGTGATTAGTACTGATCATATCAGGCAACGAAAGTTCCGTTAAGAATTGAAGTCGCCCAAATCCGAAAATGGGTTGCCTGAGTTGAATTTACGCGATATCCAACCGAAATAATGGCATCGAGATTTAAAACTCGATGTTTCGGGTAACCTCTCGTCCGCCCTCAATTTGAACTTGTGCAATTTTTGCACAAGTTGCCTCTTTCATTAATTCACCTTCCTCAAAAATATTTTTCAAATGTTTGGTTATCACGCTTCTTTCAACTCCAAACAGATCGGCAATTTTCTGTTGTGTTAGCCAAATTGTTTCGTTTTGTAAATAGATTTCCACTTTCACCTTGCCATTTGGCGTGGTGTAAAGCAAAATTCAAACCGACAACTTGGAACTTGAAATATGGAACTGAAACTCATTTATACCACGGCTCCGGCAATTCAGGCAAATTCATTCTTATTCGCCATTCCTTCGGGAAATAGTTATTGGCCCGGTTCCCAAGGTTTTTTACAAAGCCAAGAGGAACACCTTGGAATTGAACCAACATCCAGCCTTTTACGGTTGAATCAATCCTGATTTCTTCCTTTTTCTGAAAAAGAAGCGCATCACGCAGGTTTAGCTCAACCGTTTCGAAGATGGCAGGATTGCGGTCAACTGAAAGGGCAAAAGTATGTTCCGGCAACAAATCATTCTTCTTGAATTGCGCCATCGGCAAGCCAAAACTAATCACACGGAGTTGTTCTGAAAGCGCATTCAGAACCTGAGTTTTATCTTCAGGAAAAGCAATCAAAAATTCGCTTTTGGCAAAGAATTCCGAGTTTTCAGTCGTCAGCCAGCTCCGTATTT
>JAUYEQ010000208.1 GCA_030691295.1 Bacteroidota bacterium | reverse complement strand
ATCAGCCCAAACGATGTTGAATCTATTTCAATACTGAAAGACGCTTCCTCTGCTGCTATTTATGGTACAAGGGGTGCAAATGGTGTTGTTATCATTACAACAAAAAAGGGTCGTGACAATCAACAGCCCACTATTAATTTTTCTGTTAGAACAGGTCTTACGAATGCTGTCAATCAGTATGATTTGCTGAATACACCTGAATATGCTGAAGCTGTTTGGTTGTCATTCAAGAACAGAGGAATAGCTCCTACACACAATCAATATGGCTCAGGAGCCAATCCGGTAATTCCTGATTATATTTTACCCGCACGTCAAATGGAAGGAGCCCCGGGCACTACTCTTGCCGATTATGCTTTTCCAGATAAGACCATTTTTAAAGCCAATAAGACGGGAACGAACTGGTATGATGAAATTTATCAAAGTGGTTTGATTCAGGAATACGATCTTGCTGTTGCCGGCGGCGGTAAAAACGGTACTTATGCTTTTTCAGGCAGCTATCTCGATGAAGATGGACTTTTGAAAAATACAAATTTCAAAAGATATAACTTTAGAATGAACTCGGAAGCCAAATTTAACGACTGGTTTAAGGCTGGAGAATCGCTACAGGTAATTTATATTGACGAGCATGGTAACTTAGGCGATAACGGCGAAGGTACTGTGATATCGAACGCTTACCGTTCGCAACCAATTATTCCTGTTTACGACATCATGGGAAATTATGCCGGTTCAAAAGCTCCCGAAATGGGAAACTCGGCCAATCCTGTCGCAATGCTCGACCGTGCAAAAAACAACAACGGCAAATGGGTGAGAGTTCTTGGCAATGTTTATGGGGAAGTAACGCTGATGAAGGGGCTTACTGCAAAATCGTTGCTGGGTTATAATTTTGGACAATGGAATTATAAAGGATATAACATTCCTAATTACGAACATTCAGAACCAAACAAGGTCAATGGAATGAGTGCAAACTCAAACTATTCGTTACAATGGAACTGGACCAATACAATTAATTACAATGCCACTTTTGCCGAAGTTCATAAATTAAATGTAATACTCGGAACTGAAGCCATTGAAAATAAATATCAATCGTTGAATGCCAGCAGAAGTCAGTATTTCTCGGAAGATCCAAATTATATGCAGTTGAATTCCGGCGAAATTAATAAGGACAACAGCGGAGAAGCTTATGAATGGTCACTTTTTTCCCAATTTGCACGGGTGAATTATGACTTGCAGGGAAAATATTTTCTTGAAGGAACGGTAAGACGCGACGGTTCTTCACGGTTCAGTGAAGCAAACCGTTTTGGAGTATTCCCTGCCGCATCGGCAGCCTGGGCTATTTCGCAGGAAAACTTTTTCGCAGGTACGAAAAACTGGTTAGACCTGTTAAAAGTAAGAGTTGGCTGGGGTGTGGCCGGTAACGATCAAATCGGTAATTACAACTCATATACCACTTATGCAAGCGATAAATACAGAGCTTCCTATGCACTTGATGGTTCCAATACTTCAGCAGTTACAGGTTTCAGGCCATTTGCCCTTGGGAATGCTGATGTAACCTGGGAAACTACACAAACACTTAATTTAGGCGTGGATGGAACATTGCTTGACAGGAGCCTGAATTTTTCTTTTGATGTATGGCAACGAAATACCTCAGATATGTTATTCCAGGAACCAATTCCCAACGTTTTGGGTGTTTTGACCGCTCCCAATATCAATATCGGTGAAATGAAGAATACAGGTTTTGACTTTGAAATTGGGTACAACAATACTGTACTTGATGGCAAACTGAAATATGCAGTAACTGCTACGCTGTCGCATTATCAAAACGAAATCACAAAACTTTCGTCTGATCCTGACAGGATTATTAACGGTGCAGTACAGCGTCAAATGGTATATACCCGTTTCGCAGCTGGTTCAGCATACCCCGAATTTTATGGGTATATTGTTGATGGTATTTTTCAGAATGCAGCCGAAGCTGCTGCACATCCGCAATACCAGGCAACAGACTACAACAAGGCAGGTCACTTTAAATTCCGGGACATCAGTGGACCCGACGGAACTCCGGATGGTAGGATTACCGAAGATGACAGGACTTTTATCGGCAGCCCGCATCCTGATTTTACCGGTGGTTTGAACTTCGATTTAAGTTACGCTAATTTCGATCTGAATATGTTCTTCTACGGAAGTTATGGAAATGAATTGAATAACTACGTAACACGCTGGATTGATTACGGTATGTTTAACGGAGGCTTAAGTAAAGATGCACTTTACGAATCATGGGGAAGTCCGTACTTAAGTAACAATGCTGATGCAAAACTTCCGATGCTTGACCAAAGTGCTATTTCACAGCAGCCTTCCACTGCTTTTCTTGAAGATGGATCATTTTTGAGGCTAAAATCTTTAAAACTGGGATATACCGTTCCAAAATCTCTTTTAAACAAAGCTCAGATTAAGAACCTGCATATTTATGCTCAGGTCACCAACTTGTTTACACTTACCAAATATAGTGGACTTGATCCGGAAGTAAATGCATCAGGAACGAATCTGGGTATGGATTTGGGTGCATGGCCAACACCTCGCCAAATCATGTTCGGTATTAATCTTGGTCTGTAATAAATAATTCATTAAAAATTCTAATAAAGGATAATATGAAAAAACTAACAATAATTGTGGCCACCATAATGCTCCTGGCCATGTCTAATTCGTGTTCAGATGAATTTCTGACAAAAGTTCCGCTGGGTTCTACCTCAGAAAATGTCTTTTACACTGCGAAAGGAATCGACGCGCTGTTGACTGGTACTTATGCAATTGTTCGGGGAAGTTCATTGTGGGAAGTATCCTGGGGGGCATCTATTCAAAACTGGACTTATGGTTCAGCAGCGTCCGACGATGCCTATAAGGGTTCAGAGATTACGGACCAGGTTCCGGTAAATGATATCGAAAAATGGGCAGTTCCAACCAATAATGGCTATCCTGCTGATAAATGGAGGCTGACTATTGGAATGGGCGTTGACCGTGCCAATAGAACTTTAAAAGTGATTAAAAAAACTGAGGATGCTAAAACCATTACTGCTGAACAAGCTAAAAAATTCAGAGCTGAAGTATACTTCCTGAGGGCTTTGTTCAATTTTGAAGCACGTCTGGTATTTGGTGATTATATTCCAATTCTTTTAGAAGACACCGAAGATCCTCTTCTGGTTCCTAATAAGAATCCTGAAGGTGCTGTTTTAACACACATTATCAACGATCTGAAATTTGCCTGGGAAAATCTTCCGGAAAAACATGCGCAGGTTGGTCGTGCAACGAGATATGCCGCCAAAGCTTTGGCTGCCAGAGCTTATTTACAGGATCTGAAATATGCTGAAGCAAAACCATTGCTCGACGATATCATCAACAGCGGTAAATTTTCGCTGATGGATAAATTTATCCAGAATTTCGAGATTGCAACTAACAACAACAGAGAGTCGATCTTTGAAATTCAGGCAAATGTGAACGATGTTAACGAGTCGCTGAATGCAGAAATGGGTATCGGTTTGAACTGGCCCCATGGTTCTGACATTGGTATGTGCTGTGGTTTCCACCAGCCTTCTCAGAATCTGGTCAATGCGTATAAAGTGGATGCCAATGGTTTGCCATTGTTTGATACTTTTAACAATACTGACCTGAAAAATGATGCAGGTATAAATTCAGGAGCAACTTTTGTTCCGGCTGAAGACTTGCTTGATCCAAGGCTCGATTTTACTGTAAGCCGCAGGGGTATTCCATACAAAGACTGGGGTATAAACCGCGGAAGCGACTGGATCAGAAAGGTATCTGAAGGTGGTCCTTATTTGCCTGTTGCCAAACCATTCTTCAAAAAATCTGAACGTTTCACGTTATCAACAACAACAGGATGGCAGACTGGTATCAATGCCAACAATTACCGCTATTTGCGCTACACCCACATTTTGTTGTGGAGAGCTGAAGTTGCTGCATTTGAAGGCGATCTTCCAAGAGCTTTGGCTTTGGTCAACCAGATCCGCGACAGGGCTGATAACGAGGTGGTAATGGGTAAAGTGAAAATTTATGAACTTCCTGCTTCTGTTTATCCATGGGGAAAAGAAGGTGACGTTGACTTCACAAAACCCGCTGCCAATTACAAAATTGGATTGTACACCGCATTTGCAAATAAAAAAGATGCTATGAGGGCCGTTCAATGGGAACAGCGCCTTGAATTCGCAACTGAAGGTATGCGTTTCTTCGACCTCAGACGTTGGGATAACTTACCTGCTGATGTTAAAGGAAAAGACATGGCTACAATTTTAAATGAATTTGCTGCCGCAGATTTAAGGATCAGGGCATTTATGACTGGCGCAAATTTCAGCGCTACTGTCGATAAATATCAGCCAATTCCTCAAGGGCAGATCGACCTTCAACCTGGTGTAATTGAACAACGTCCTGAGTACAAATAAGGGAAACATAATTTTAAAGGTTATTTTTTAATTGCGGCTGCTTCATTCAATATGGGGCAGCCGCTTTTTTTGTTTATATTTAGTCCGAAAAAATGAAATAAATGGCGCTCAATTATATCTGGATTTTCTTTTTCGTGGTGGCTTTTGTGATTGGACTGGTTAAACTGATCTTTTTCGGGGATATGGAAATATTTCCACAAATGATGAATTCAACCTTTTCGATGGCTAAAACCGGCTTCGAAATATCTCTTGGACTTACCGGAGTCTTGACATTATGGATGGGAATCATGAAAATAGGGGAGAAGGGTGGTGTTGTGAGGATTTTCTCCAAATTGGTTGGCCCGTTTTTCAACAAGCTATTTCCCTCACTTGGCAAAGATCATCCGGCTTATGGTTCCATCATCATGAACATTGCCGCCAACATGCTGAACCTCGACAATGCCGCTACTCCAATGGGCCTGAAAGCCATGAAGGAAATGCAGGAGACCAATCCATCAAAAGATACCGCTTCGGATGCACAGATAATGTTTATGGTGCTGAATGCTTCGGGACTGACAATTATTCCAATCAGCATCATGGTTTACCGTGCACAATTGGGAGCTGTGAATCCTTCAGATGTTTTTATCCCGATTTTGCTTGCTACGTTTTTTTCGACACTCGCCGCATTAATGGCGGTTGCCTGGCACCAGAAAATCAATTTGCTGGACAAGACCATTCTGGCCTATCTTGGCGGATTGGCTATTTTTATCGCCGGAATTATCTGGTACTTTTCAAGTATCGAAAAAGAGCAGATTCAAATCATTTCAAGTGTTGCCAGTAACCTGATTATTTTTTCGATCATCATCATCTTTATTTTGCTTGCCCTTCGCAAAAAAGTAAACGTTTACGATGCTTTTATTGAAGGTGCAAAAGATGGTTTTCAAACAGCGGTGATGATTATTCCTTATTTGATTGCCATTTTGGTGGCCATCGGTGTTTTTCGCACTTCCGGTGCGTTGGAGTGGACAATTTCAGGAATTAGCTGGAGCTTTCAGCAAATGGGCGTTAATACCGATTTTATTCCTGCATTGCCAACCGCCCTTATGAAACCCTTGAGTGGAAGCGGTGCACGTGGAATGATGGTGGATGTGATGACCAATTATGGTGCCGATTCGTTTGCCGGGAGGGTTGCCTCTACCATCCAGGGATCAGCCGATACAACCTTCTATATTCTGGCAGTTTACTTCGGATCGGTTGGAATAAAAAATACCCGCTATGCGTTGACATGCGGGTTAATTGCAGATTTTGTGGGGATCGTTGCAGCTATTTCAATGGCGTACCTGTTCTTTCATTGAAACAAGTTTAAAGTCTAAAGTTAAACGTTCAAAGTTGTGCGCAGAACTTGAAACTTTGAACTTTGAACTTTGAACTCTTTAATCCATCGCATCATACACAATCACCTTCTCCCAAAGGTGCTGGCAATCTTCAATAAATTTGAGATGGATGGGATGTGTCTGGTAAATGTCCTGATCTTCTTTGTTCTTGAAAAAAGCCATGTATGAATAGGTAAATGAGTCGTCAACTACTTCGCGGGGCGATTCAACCGGAGTACCAATGTGGCTCGACTGAATTTGCGGAACGGTGATCAATCCCTGCAACCCTGCTTCAAAATCTTTCCTTGCTTCGGCATTCTGTGGCTCTTTCAGCCAGAAAAATACATGATGAACAAAGATGTTCTTCATTGGTATCTGACTGGCACACGCATTGCCTGTTAACGTAATAAAGCTTGCCGCGACCATGCCGCCAGCAATTTTAGTGACAAAATTTCTTCTGGATTCCATTTTTTAAAAAGTTTTTACAACTTGTCTGAGTTGAACAAGCCGGGTTAAAAGTCCTTCGAGTAAATCAATTTGTAACATGTTTGCCCCGTCAGATTTTGCATTGGCGGGATCAGGGTGAGTTTCAATGAAAATTCCATCAACTCCAACCGCAATGCCGGCACGGGCAATGGTTTCAATCAGTTGTGGTTGTCCTCCGGTTACGCCACTCGATTGGTTGGGCTGTTGCAGGGAATGGGTAATATCAAGAATTACCGGGCAATTGTTTTTCTGCATTTCAGGAATTCCACGGTAATCAACAATCAAATCGTGGTATCCGAACGTTGAACCGCGTTCGGTTAAAAAAATGTTGTTGTTGCCACTTTCCCGAACTTTGGTTACCGCAAATTTCATAGCCTCGGCCGATAAAAACTGACCTTTTTTAATGTTCACCGCTTTGCCGGTTTCGGCAGCTGCCACCAGAATGTCGGTTTGCCTGCAAAGGAATGCCGGTATCTGCAACATGTCAACATATTCGGCTGCCATTGCTGCTTCGGGTGCTGTGTGAATATCGGTAACGGTGGGTATATTAAAAGTTTCAGATACTTTTCGCAGAATTTTCAGGGCTTTTTCATCGCCAATTCCGGAGAACGAATCAAGCCGCGAGCGATTTGCCTTGCGGTATGAACCTTTGAAAATGTATGGGATTTGTAGTTTTGTGGTTATTTCAACAATTCGTTCGGCAATTTCCATGGCCATTTGTTCGCCTTCGATGGCACAAGGACCGGCCAGCAGCAAAAAATTTGAGTTTTCGAATTTGAGTTTCGGGATCATTCTAATTTTTTTTCTACGAAGATAAACTAAAAGTTACATGCCAGATGGTTCTAATCCTGAAATCGACTAAATTTACCGGTAATTATGACTAAAAAATTGATTCAGCAAAACGACATTGTAGTAAAAAGCTGGGAGCAGCTTTGCGAGGAAGTTTATCACGATTCGTGGAAACCCGAAATGGGAAGATACCGCTCTGATTATGCTTTCAGGGGATTGTCGGACATGAATTACGAATTGAAAAACAGTTTTCTCCGGAATTGTGGCGATAAACCGGAACTTGAATACCATTTACTGCGCAATTTTCGCAAATATTCAATCACCCCCGATCCGCAGTTAACCAGCACTTTTTGGCGGGCGCTGGTACTTGCCCAGCATCATGGTTTGCCAACAAGGCTAATCGACTGGACTTATTCACCTTTCACCGCGATGCACTTCGCAACTGCCAATACCGAAAAATATGACACCGATGGAGTGATCTGGAAAGTTGATTTTGTAAAAGTGAACCAACTTGTGCCTACTCCTTTAAGCAACGGTTTGGAAGAAGAAAAATGCAATGCTTTTACAGTTGAAATGCTCGAAAAGATTGTTTCCCTGGGCGATTTTGACCGTTTGTTTACTGAAAATCAGGTGCTTTTTTTTGAACCGCCTTCCATCGACGAACGGATTGTGAACCAATTCGCATTGTTTTCGGTGATGAACAATCCGACCGGTGTTTTGGATGAATGGCTGATTCAACGACCAGACACGTATCGGCGCATTATTATTCCGAAAGAACTGAAACTTGAAGTAAGGGACAAGCTTGATCAGGCCAATATTACTGAAAGGGTGCTGTTTCCGGGGCTAGACGGACTTGCAAAATGGCTCAAACGGCACTACACTCCTGTTGAATAAAATGTTTACTTATAGCGGCGCAATCCGGATAAAACCTCCTGCCGGGATCGATAACCCGATGGAATTTTTTCCTTTGGTTTTCAGAATTCCTTTTTTAGTACTAATTCCTATACAATTAAATGTTTCGAAGTTATACTCCAGCCCCGATTTTCCTGAAAGCAGGTTAATTTCTTCTGATGCTTTTGAATTGATAATATCTATGACCTTATTCAGTTCAACCGGCAGATTAATTGTGTAATCCTCATACACCGTATAAATGATTTTTTCAGCGCTTTCTACCTTCACCACCGGATAGAAACGCGAAACCTGCATGGGTTCAAACGAGCCTTCAAAAAGCACGTTATAGTTTTTTTTCCAGTAATCAAGCCAAAACCGGACTGTTTGTTTTACATCCTGTGGTAAAGTTGAAATATAAAAGGAAAGGTAAGGATTTCCAAAAAGTACAGATTGAATTTTCAGGGCAACCTCTGTAGGTTTTTCCCTCGGATTGATGGCCACAACTTCCATAAACGGAGTATATTTTCCATATAACAAACGATTATTTACCATTTTTTCGCGCACCACCTGAGTCTTTTCAACACCAACAAAACCGGTTAAGAAATTTTGGTAACTGGCCAGGTTCGGGCCAACGATCGAAAATTTTTGCCCCAAAAAAATATTCGGATTAATAGACTTTAGCCTGGCTTCCATGTCGGCATAAAGTGTATCAACAGCAAGGTCAATCGCAACAAAATCACGGCCTTTGTCGTCTTCAATCAACGCGCCTTCCTGAGGATAAAAACCTTTCAGAAAATCGAACCAGTAACCATCAAAATGCCACTCCGACAAGAAATTGGCATACGTACTTACCAAATGTTTTCTTACTTCAGGATATCGCGGATCGAGCACATACATTTGCCTTGGTGCGCGGTAGCGTATATATTTTCCCTCAAATTTTTTCAGCACAACCGGATTTCCGCCTATAAATGGAATTGAATACCATAAATACAGGGGCAATCCCATCTCAATACATTTTTGCCTGAACAAATTCATGGTTTCATAGCTATTCTGCGCATACGAATAGGAGGTATCGATTTTCATATTTACCAAAGCCTGCCAGCCATCATCAACCAGTACCGATTTGAAATTGAAGGTCTTAAGCGAATCGAGTTCTTTGGTGATATTTTCGAGAGGGATATTCCGGTGCATTGGATACCATGTTGAAAATACGGGCACATTGGTAGTATCAACACTCGCAACAGCTTCTTTGAATTTATCTTCCAAAAACCAGGACGAGGCATCAAAAATGGATTTTGAAAAATGAATATTGCGAAAATCGATCATCACCTCTGCCTGATAATCCTGCAAGGTGGAAAGAGGTGGGTTATCTTCAAAAAATCCGAGGTTGAAAATTATAGAATCATTTTCTTCCCTGATGTTTGAACTTACAAATTTGGCCTGATAAGCATCCTTGCAGGTTAAGGTAATTTGATTCTGATCATTAATGGTTAACCCCGAGATTATGGAAAAGCCCGCAGCAGCCCGGTCGTATGAAGGCATCGAAAAATAGGACTTATTCGACCAGGTTTTTGAATTCCAGATTTGATTGATTTTATCTTTCGGAAATTTTACAGAAACATTAAATGTAGGTGGTTCGGCTGCGTTTGTCGAATGCAGGTAAATATTCAGTATGAATCTTTTCAGGCCATATTCTTTTATATCAAAAGTGGCTTCGAAAGGAGTAAGTTTTCCGGCAATCCTGATTTTGCTTTCGTCGAAAACATAAACATCAGGCTCAGCCGCACTTGCATAATTTGGCCAAGATAAAACCAACAGCAACATCATTAATCCAACCAACTTCATGCTTCGCCTCAATTCAAATTTCATACTGTGAAGTATTATAGGTTGGTAAAGATAACAAACCAAGCTTTCGAAAGCACTTCAAAACAAAATATTTTAGCTGCTATAAAACAAAAAACCCCGCTTTTCAGCGAGGTTTCGTATGTTTATTTCACCTTATAAACCGAAATTGTTACTTCACCCTATCAACAATTGCTTTGAAAGCTACCGGATGATTCATCGCTAAATCGGCCATAACTTTACGATTGATCTCTATGTTTGCTTTTTTAAGCAAACCAATGAATTGTGAATAAGAGAGTCCTTCAGTACGAACCGCTGCGTTGATACGCTGAATCCATAAGGCGCGGAAATTTCTCTTGTTTACTTTTCTGTCTCTGTAAGCGTATTGCAAACCCTTTTCCCAGGTATTTTTTGCAACTGTCCATACATTTTTGCGGGCACCGAAGTTACCTTTGGTAAGCTTCAGGATTTTTTTTCTGTGAGCCCGTGATGCTACTGCATTTACTGATCTTGGCATTTTAACTGATTTTAGAATGGTTAGCGTCCCGGTTCCGGGATCTTGAAGCTAATTCATTCGATTGATAACTGATATTAAATTTTACTCTGAAAAGAAAACTTTGTTAGATTGTCAACATAGCTTTTACATTCGACAGGTCAGATTTTGCAACTGTTGTCCAGTAAGTCAGGTTACGTTTCTGCTTAGTGGTTTTTTTTGTCAAAATGTGACTTTTAAACGCGTGTTTTCTTTTAATTTTTCCGGTGCCGGTTAGTTTAAACCTTTTTTTTGCTCCGGAGATGGTTTTCATCTTTGGCATCTTCCTAATATTAATGTATTTAAGAAATCTATTTCTTCTTTTTAGGTGAAATAAACATGGTCATTCTTTTTCCTTCAAGTTGTGGTAACTGCTCAACTTTGCCGGTTTCTTCCAATTCCTGTGCAAACTTAAGCAACAAAATTTCGCCCTGTTCTTTAAATAAAATCGACCGGCCTTTAAAAAACACATAAGCTTTTACTTTTGCGCCTTCTTTCAGGAATTTTTCGGCATGGCGAAGTTTAAACTGAAAATCATGGTCGTCGGTATTTGGCCCAAACCTAATTTCTTTCACAACTACCTGAACTGTTTTTGCTTTAATTTCCTTTTGTTTCTTTTTTTGCTGATAAAGAAACTTCTGGTAATCGGTAATCTTGCAAACGGGCGGGTCGGCGTTGGGTGAGATTTCTACAAGGTCAAGTTCTAGTGCATCAGCCATTTTTAAGGCTTCCGAAATCGAGAAAACACCCGGATTTTCGATATTGTCGCCAACTACCCGAACCTGATGGGTACGAATTTTTTCATTTATCCGGTGCTGAGGAGCAATTTCTGCTCTTCCAGTGTATGGTCTTTTTACAGCTATGGCCGAATCCTCCTATTATTAGTTTATAAATTTTTTTTAATTGTATAATGATGATAATTGTTCTTTGACTTCAGCATTAATGAAATCTGCAAACTCCTGAAGTTTCATCGATCCTTTGTCGCCATCTCCTTGTTTTCTGACGGCAACCTGTTCACTTTCAGCTTCTTGTTCTCCAACTATCAATAAATAAGGGATACGTTTTAACTCGTTATCCCTGATCTTACGACCAATTTTTTCATTCCGGTCGTCAATAATTGTGCGAATATCGCAATTATTTAGAAATTCCGAAACTCTTTTTGAATATTCATTGTACTTTTCGCTGATTGGTAACACAACAACCTGCTCAGGACTTAACCAAAGCGGGAATTTTCCGGCAGTGTGTTCAATTAAAACAGCCACAAATCTTTCCATTGATCCAAAAGGTGCGCGGTGAATCATTACCGGACGGTGGCGTTTGTCGTCGGCGCCAATGTATTCCAATTCGAAACGCTCCGGAAGGTTGTAGTCAACCTGAATGGTTCCCAATTGCCAACTCCGGCCGAGTGCATCTTTGATCATGAAATCGAGCTTCGGTCCATAAAAAGCTGCTTCGCCCAAAACGGTTACTGTTTTCAATCCTTTTTCTGCTGAGGCTTCAATAATTGCCTGCTCAGCTTTGTCCCAGTTTTCGGTCGAACCGATGTATTTTTCAGGTTTTTTCGGATCGCGCAATGAAATTTGTGCCGAATAGTTTTCGAATTCAAGCGCTTTGAAGATGATGAAAATAATATCAATTACTTTCTTGAATTCCTCTTTGATCTGATCAGGACGACAGAACAAATGCGCATCATCCTGAGTAAATCCGCGAACGCGTGTCAATCCGTGCAATTCGCCACTTTGCTCGTAACGGTAAACTGTGCCGAATTCGGCCATGCGAATAGGCAAATCTTTGTACGAACGTGGTTTAAATTTATACAACTCGCAGTGATGCGGACAGTTCATCGGTTTCAGCATATATTCTTCGCCTTCTGCCGGAGTTTTGATGGTCTGAAATGAGTCAGCGCCGTATTTCTGGAAATGACCGGAGGTTTTGTACAGGTTAATATCACCGATGTGCGGGGTGATTACCTGTTCATATCCGAATTTTTTCTGCACTCTTTTCAGAAATGATTCCAATTGCTCGCGCAAAATAGCTCCTTTTGGCAGCCACATTGGCAAACCCTGGCCAACATTCTGCGAAAAAGTAAACAGCTCCATTTCCTTGCCAATCTTCCGGTGATCGCGCTTTTTAGCTTCTTCAATCAGCACAAGATACTCTTCCAGCATTTTTTGCTTCGGAAATGTAATTCCGTAAACGCGGGTGAGCATTTTGTTTTTTTCGTTGCCTCGCCAGTAGGCACCGGCAATGGAAGTGAGTTTTACAGCCTTGATAAAACCTGTATTTGGCAAGTGTGGTCCGCGGCACAAATCGGTAAACCCTCCCTGATTGTAAACGGTAATAGTTCCGTCTTCCAGCTCGCTGATCAGCTCTTCTTTTAATAGGTCGCCTTTTTCAGTAAACATTTTCAGGGCATCTTCCTTCGAAATATCTTTCCTTATTACATCATGTTTTTCCCTGGCCAGTTCGATTATTTTCTTCTCGATTCTCTCCAGTTCTTTTTCGGTGAGTTGCTGTCCTTCAGGTAGATCAATATCGTAATAAAAACCGTTGTCAACTGTTGGCCCGATTCCGAATTGAGTACCAGGGTAAATTGATTCAATCGCTTCGGCCATCAGATGGGCCGATGAATGCCAGAAAGTTTCCTTTCCTTCGCGATCGTCCCACAAAAGTAATTTGATAGTTGAATCTTTTTTTATTGTTCGGCCAAGATCCCAAACTTCGCCATCGACAGAAATTGAAAGAACTTCTTTTGCCAGACGGCTGCTGATTGATTGGGCAATATCGAATCCGGTAACTTCACCCTCGAATTCCCTGACACTATTATCAGGTAAAGTAATTTTTATCATTTGGTATTTATTGTATTGAAAAAACAGGGTGCAAAGATAAATATTAATAGCTGATAATAAAATTAAAGATTAACGCATTCCCAAACTCAGGCCGAGATTGTATGAAGTATATTCTGATTTATTAACCGATCCAAACACGCTGAATACAGCAATTTTAATTCTTAACCCTGCCTCCAAACTAATATTGGAAGTTTCAAAACTTAGCGCTATCGGGTCAACCAGGGCATCTTCATCGGTAATCTCCCAGCCACCACTCTGATTTGCAACAACAACAGGATATTTTCCAATCAGATCTACATTTGAATTGCTGGTGCTCTGTCCGATTGCGCCAAAAACTGTAAGAATGGCTATCTTTTTCGATACGATCAGCCCGAATTTTGTGGTTTTGGTCTTTACTTTCAGAAACTGATCGTTGGCATTGGTGAATGTTACGTTAATATTTGGATCTGAACCATAATCATCAGAAGTAAAACTCAAAGCGCTTTGGGCATTTACTTCCGAGTAGCTTCCGAAAAGTGATGCGTCAAATGGAAGCAGTTTAAGTACCGGCATCCATTCCATGAAATTGTGCTTAACGCCTGCGCCCCAAAAACCCAGTTTCATTTCATCACCACTGTTGTCATATTTCATTTCAGGAACATAACGGCCAATTACATCGGTATGCGGAAGTAGCCCAAAACCTACCTGAATTACCGGAACCGGAACAACATCTTCTCCCGTTCCGTTAGGGCTGGTAAATTCAACCGGTAAATCCCTGATTCCAATCAGAGGTCTGTCACTTGCTTCACCGGCAACTGTCGGGGCAATATTTCCTCCGCTTTTCACATACATGTTGGTTAAACCCAATTTGCTGAAATCAAATGTTTTCGATTCTTCAGGAATTTGAATTGCGCTAAGGCTGACGGTCAGGTCAAAACCAAAAAGCTTGTGAGTTTTCGCGGAATTGTACCAGCCATTGTTAAGCCCATCGCCAAGAGCAAAAGAGTAGGGTTCTAGGTATGCCTGAAATACTTTATTCGCATCAGCCTTGCCACCTTTCAAAAATTCAACAACATCTGTTTGTGAAAATGTTATCAGGCTGGATAAACCTAAACACAATATGAATATTACTTTTTTCATAACTGCCGTTTTTATTTATTGATTTAATTTGATGGTCAATTGATTAATATAAACAAAGGTACTATTTTCTTGAACCGGATATTCAACAAACCCGGATAATGAGAGAACGGCTTTTTTATATCGAAAATTATTAGAAGTTTTGATATTCGTTAAAACGTATTAATTATCAGTATCATGAATATCCGTAAAATATTAATTTTAATTCTTGTAAGTGTTTCATTTATTGGTTTTTCTCAAAGAAGGATCGAACTGAGAGATGTTGTTGTTGATCAGACTTTTTCTCAGAAAACGGTATCAGGGTTACGCTCCATGAACGATGGACTCAATTATACCACCCTTGAGGAGGGAACTAAAATAGTTAGATACAGTTATAAAACAGGAAATAAATTGGATGAAATATTCAATTTATCGAAAATTGAGGCTGCTCCATTTACCAGTTTCGTCGATTATTCTTTCAGTAATGACGAAACCAAAATTTTGTTTACAACCAAAAAACAGGCCATTTACCGACATTCCTTTTCATCCGAATATTATATCTGGAACCTGACAACCAAAGAAATGACACCGTTGTCGGCTAACGGCGCGCAGCAATTGGCAACTTTTTCGCCCGATGGTGAACGCGTGGCTTTTTTCAGGGAAAACAACCTGTTTGTTAAAAGCCTGAAGTTTGGCACTGAAAGTCAGGTGACCCGCGATGGCAAAAGAAATGAAATAATCAATGGTGCTCCGGATTGGGTATATGAAGAGGAATTCAGTTATAACAAGGCTTTTGGATGGTCGCCCGATAGTAAGTTTCTTGCATTTGTCAAGTTCAACGAAACAGAAGTTCCGATGTTCAATATCCCGATGTACCAGGGACAAAACCCGGAATTGAATGAAAATCAGCTTTATCCAGGAACATACGGTTACAAATACCCAAAAGCAGGAGAAAAAAACTCTGTGGTGAGTGTTCATGTTTACGATTTAAAATCGAAAAGCAGCGTGACTGTCGAAGTCGGAAATGATCAGGAACAGTACATTCCGCGAATAAAATGGACAGCCGATGCCTCTGATCTGGCTATTATGAAGGTGAACCGCCTGCAAAACAATGTTGATATTGTACTTGCCAATCCATATACCGGCGATACCCGCGCTTTTTTTTCTGAAAAGAACAAACGATACATTTCGGTAAGTTTTTACGACGATTTTGTTTTTCTTCCTGATAACAAATACATTATAATGAACAGCGAACGAAACGGTTATTCGCATCTTTACCTTTATGATCGTCAGGGATTTCAGGTAAAACAATTAACAGATGGCAATTTTGATGTAACAGAATTTTACGGTTTCGATCCGGTTAAAAAGGAATTTTACTATCAGGCTGCCAAAGAATCGCCGCTGCGCCGCGAAGTTTATTTTGTGAGCCTCGATGGTAAAAAATCAGGCAAGTTATCTGCACAATCAGGTATCAACCGTGCAGTTTTCAGCGCCGGACAAAAATACTTCATCAATTATTTCAACAATGCCGAAACTCCGAATCTGGTTACCCTTCACGATCAGGCCGGGAAACTCATCCGCACACTGGAAGACAACAGTGATTTGAAAAACCTGATGAAAGAATATTCCGTCAGTAAAAAAGAATTTTTCAGTTTTAAAACTTCGGAAGGGGTTGAATTAAATGGCTGGATGCTCAAACCTGCCAATTTCGATCCGGCGAAAAAATATCCGGTTTTGATGACCCAGTACAGCGGACCAAACAGACAGAAAGTACTTGATTCGCTGGTAATAAACTGGAACGAATACCTTGCACAGGAAGGTTTTGTGGTGGCATGTGTCGATCCGCGCGGATCAGCAGCACGTGGAGAGGAATTCAGGAAAATGACCTACCAGCAATTGGGAAAATACGAATCGGACGATCATATTGAAGCTGCCCGCTATCTGGGAACTCTTCCTTATGTGGATAAAAACAACATTGGCATTTGGGGCTGGAGTTATGGCGGATTTATAGCTGCGCTTTGCATGGAAAAAGGCGCCGATGTTTTCAAAGCCGGAGTTTCGGTTGCCGCAGTTACCAACTGGCGTTTTTACGATACGGTTTATACCGAACGGTACATGCGTACACCAAAGGAAAATCCTGACGGTTATGAAGATAACTCGCCGCTAACTCATGCCGGAAAAATAAAAGGCGACTTCCTGCTGATTCACGGTTCGGCCGACGACAATGTGCATTTCCAGAATGCGATGGAGTTTTCAGAGCGGATGGTTCAGGCCGGGGTTCAGTTCGACATGGCTTTTTATACCAACCGAAACCATAGCATAAATGGCGGAGATACAAGCATGCATCTGTACACAAGGATGACCAATTGGTTGAAAGACAAATTGATGGGGAAATAGAATAAATGATTACTCCGAATTTCCAATTGAATATTCCATTGCTTCGGAAGGGCGACAAAAAAGCCTACGAAGCGGTTTACGACGAATTTTTCGGGGTGCTGTACCATCTTTGTATCAATTATTTGCACGATGATAAGGTTTCTGAAGAGCTGGTTCAGGATACATTTATGAAACTTTGGGAAATCCGCGAAACGTTGAACGATCAGATCAACATCCGGAATTTTCTTTACACCATCACCAAAAACAACTGCCTCAACTATCTACGCAACCAGAAGATTTCGCTGAAACATCAGGAAAATATCAAGTACCTGGAAATGCAGTTTAATTACGAAGCACTCGAAAAATTAGGGAATTACCTGCAGTTTGAAGAACTACGTGAAAAAATTGATGAGGCAATTTCGAAACTTCCGGCAGAAGTGATCGAAACCTTTAAACTAAGCCGGTTTGAAGAATTGTCGTACCGCGAAATTGCCGACCGGCAAGGCATCAGCATCAAAACGGTGGAAGCCCGTATTTCGAAAGCCCTGCGGATTTTAAGGGTTGAACTGAAAGACTATTTGCCGGTAGTCTATCTGATCTCGAAAATAATTTCGTAAAATTTTAAATTTTTCGATAGGGTATTGGTAGGTTTATGTGTTTAGTCATTAAATCAAGCTACACATGACCGAAGATATCTTCCATAAAATACTGAGCAACACAGCCAGCGAGGCTGAAAAAAGTGAATTTTTTACTTCGCTTGAAAACAATCCGGAAAAACAATCGGAGTTTCAACACTTCAAAAACCTTTATGTACTCAGCAACCTGAACCCTGAAAAATATCGTGGACAGCAGGACAAAAGCTTTGTACAATTCTGGGAACGCATACAAACTCAAAAACCTCAACGACTGATTAATCAGTGGATGAGGTATGCTGCGATTTTCATCGTTGCACTTAGTTTGGGTTTTATGGCCGATTTTTTATTGAACCGCGAAACCATTTCTTCCATCAGTCAACACATCGAATACAGTTCTGAAAAAGGCAGTGTTTCCAAAATTCACCTGGAAGACGGGTCAACCATTTGGCTCAGTTCGGGCACAAAACTTAAGCTTGATAAAAACGATTCGGGAGAAACAACCGCCCGGCTTGACGGCGAAGCCTATTTCGACCTTGTTCCCGATCCCGACCGGAAATTCACAGTTGATCTCGGGCAATTTAAAGTCAGGGATATTGGCACCATCTTCAACATCCGCGCTTACGAATCGGAACAAACCATTTCGACCACATTGGTTGAGGGTCGGATTGATCTGATCCAAAACTCAGGAGAATCTTTCCTTACTGTAAAACCCGGAGAGCTGGTCAATTACTACAAATCAGATAAAAAAATAGTCGTCAATCAGCAGGATCCATCAATCGTTACGGCCTGGACCGAGGGTAAATTTGTGTTTATCGATCAACCGCTGTCCGAAATTTGCAAAGAGCTTGAAAAATGGTACAACATCGAAATACAGATTACTGACCAAAAACTGGCCAATACCCGCTATACCAGCGTGGTAAAACGTACGACTACCGTGCAAATGGTATTGAAAATCCTGGCAGTGACCGACCAGATAAAATATGAAATAACCGATAAAAAGGAGGGAAAAGACATTATTAAGATCAGGAAGTAAATAAAAAAATGCACCCGTGGAGGGGTGCATCCGAATTTCAATAAAATGAAACTGAGTGGAGTCAGTTTCCAGTATTAACTAAATTCAAAACAAACGTATGAAAAATTGTTGTGACTTGTCGTGCATTGCCCGACGAAGGTGGAAAAAAATTACACGCGTTATGAAACTAACACTAACACTGCTTTTGTTTGCAGCACTTGCTGCAACTGCCAGCTCAGGCTACAGCCAGAGCGCCCGTATCAATCTGAAAATGCAGGATGCCTCTCTTGTGGACGTTTTTCGCGAGATTGAGCGCACCAGCGAATTTGGGTTCTTCTTTAAAAGCGAAGAAATAGACCTGACCAGGAGGGTCTCCATTGACCTGAGAAATGTTTCAATAGAAGAAGTATTAAAGAAAATTCTGATGGACAATTACGATTATCGCATTTTGGATAAGAACATTGTCGTTACCAGAGGTAGTTTCAACACTACTCAGGTACAGCAGGGTAAATCTGTTTCCGGTAAAGTAGCCGACTCTTCGGGAGAAGGCCTGCCCGGTGTTTCGGTGGTGGTGAAAGGAACTACCAACGGGACGATTTCTGATACCAACGGGAACTATTCTTTATC
>JAUYEQ010000437.1 GCA_030691295.1 Bacteroidota bacterium | reverse complement strand
TAAACTGGGGGTTCAGCCCCCGTGTCTCTTATCGACAACAAAAATAGCCGGAAAAATATTTTTTTCAGCATACTCTAACGTATTAATTTACAAGAATATTATTTTCGGGCTGAATCGCTGGAATATGTTATCTTTTGCTTTTAATACATCACTGTATTTCAAAATCCATTCTTTTACAGACAGTGATTCATTATCAGGTATTCCAAATGATGCTGGATCGAAGTCCAATCCAAATGACCTAATTAATTCGTTGTTTATGTGTGTTTCCATAATTTAGTTATTCTACCGTGGTCACTCTTCAAATCGGCTCGGGAAGTAAACAGTAAATTCTGTTAAATGCTTCGTTAAAACGTCTAAAATCTGTTTAATCTCAGGTGTTGTGAGTTTTGTCGTCGATTCGTGGGCAAATATAGTTATCTGAATTTTTTAAGACGAATTCTTTAAGAATTTTACCAGTTCATGGTACATCAATGTCCGTACATTTTATGCCTCGGTAAGAAAAATCAGAACCTGCATCATTTAAAGCATTTGAGCAGAAAAAAAAAAGATTTAATGCTCTGCCTTGGGGATTTGACCAAGTTCGTTTGATTACTTAAGTTTCAAATAATTGCCCCTTTTTCTTTCAAAAAGGTGAACTGTCCGAAGGTTCGCATATCGCTTTTATACCTATTAAAGATCAGATCATTTTATCTTTCATTTTTCCATTTTAAAGTTTAAAAAATCAATGATTTCTTTTCCTGAAACTGACAGCTTGAATCTCAGATGATCACATAAAAAATTGGGAAGAAGTGGAAGTATCTCATTTCAGCGCTTTCCTATACGTTTCAATCGCCCTTAATCTCGCAAAAGCATGGTCAACAATGGGTTTTGGATATGTAAAGGTTTCGAATTCGGGCACCCATTTTCGGATGTATTTGAGCTGGGGATCAAACTTTTTGGTTTGCAGATCGGGACTAAAAACACGGAAATACGGAGCGGCATCGCAACCCGAACCACTCGCCCACTGCCAGCCACCGTTGTTGGAGGCCAATTCGTAATCAAGTAGTTTTTCGGCAAAATAAGCTTCGCCCCAACGCCAGTCGATCAGCAAATGTTTGGTCAAAAAGCTGGCGACTACCATACGAACCCGATTGTGCATAAAGCCGGTTTGGTTCAGCTCGCGCATGCCGGCATCAACAATCGGATAACCGGTTTCGCCTTTGCACCAGCATTCAAATTCAGCTTCATTGTTTCGCCACGGAATAAAATCATATTTTGGTTTAAACGATTTCCCAGCAGAATGTGGAAAATGCCACAATATATCCATGTAAAAATTCCGCCAGATCAATTCACTTAGAAATATTTCGGAATATTGCCGGGCAAAAAGGGTGAGTTTCCGAATAGAAATGGTTCCGAAACGCAGGTGAACTCCAAGTCGGCTTGTGCCGTTTTCGGCGGGAAAATCGCGCATTTTGGCGTAATTTTCAACCAAAATCTGATCGAAATTCTTATCCGGAAACTTTACGGATTGCGGTTGGTAGCCAATTTCAGTCAATTCAGGAAAATAACCAGGCGACAGGTGTTTAAGCTGAGATAAAAGTTTTTCGCTTTCATAAAACTGTATTTCCCCGCCGGCAAGTTTTTCTTTCCACTTGCGGCTGTAGTGTGTAAAAACCGTATAGGGCGTTCCATCAGCTTTTACCACCTCGTTGTGATGAAAAATAAGTTGATCTTTGAAAGTATGAAATCCGATTTCCAGCGACTGAAGCAGCTTTTCAACTTTCTGATCGCGTTCAATGGCCGCAGGTTCATAATCGGTATTTGTAAAAACACTTTGCACTGAATATTTGGCTGAAAGTTGCCTGAAAACCACTTCAGGAGAAGAAAAGTACACCTGCAAACTACTGCCGTGTTTTTCAAATTCACGGTTTAAATCGGTCAGACAGCGGTGAATGAACGTGAGACGTGTATCATTCGGATTGGGAAACTGAGCCAGAATTGCCGGATCAAAAATAAACACTGTCACCACCGGCAAACCCGCATTTAAAGCTTGAAATAACCCGTGATTGTCGTCTGTCCGCAAATCGCGCCGGAACCAAAATATGTTTACTTTTTCCATGAGAGCCAAAAGTATTGTTAAAAGTTTTCAATTACTCAATATTATTGAGTGCGGCGCATAGATCGGTATCGTTCCAAATTTAATTTTGTGATGCGCCTTTTTTCTGTTGATGCTATTGCCACGGGTTGCGTCGTTCCTCCTTACCCGCGGTTATTCAGATTTGACCCTTTTTAGGGTCGTCATTTACCAGTTTCTTCGCTCAAACGCTCTTTCTCAGATTCTCATTTTCGCCCAATCTCCTTTTCTGAACACTGAGACTGAACACTTCTTCTCAAGTAGCAGCTGCAACCACAGCGGCATGCATCATCTGAATCGCTTCCTGTACAGCTTTTGATATTGGCGTTTCAGGAAGTTTTTTCAGGTTGCGGGCAGCTTCCTTTCGCTCAGCCCTTTCAGGAAAAATGCGCCGCATTAAATTTGTTTTGCCAGCCATCACCGTTAAAATGATTGAATCATCAGATGGTTGAGTTTTTCCGAGTAAAGTGGTTTCTATTTCTTTCCGGATACTTTCAACCAATTCGCGGTCTTTAAGGTAAATTTTATCGTACGGAATAAACAGAAACCGCTTTTCTTCTATCCGCAGAACATTTTTCCGAACCAGATCGCGGATGAATAACTTCCGGATTTTACGTCCACGTGCATTAAACCATGAAATCCATGTCCTGATTTTCCGGTCTTTTTCCCTTAGCCTGATTGGTTTCAGGAAAAACTCGTGAATTTCGTCATTCTGTAAAGTTGGTTTTACCAGATGAACTACTCCGTTTTCAATCGAAACCAGTTCCTTTTTTATCAGTTCAAAAAATACAGAACCGGTAAGTGTCATGCTCAATGCGGCAGAGGCGTTCATCAAAATGCCACCGTTTTTCGGGTTCACCGACAGGCAAAATAGCTTTTCACTAAGTTTCAGTTCGTGTTCCATTTTGTGAAGGTTGAAATTTTGAGTTCTTTTATACCGTTAGAAAGTTCGGAGTGCCTAAAGTTTAAAGTGCCTAAAAAATTTAGAAGAACCTTGGCCTCCTGATTTCAAAATATCAGTTAAAATTACAATTAAAAAGTATGAAACGAGGTTTTGCAAGCGACAATAATTCAGGTATCCACCCTGAAATTTTAAGTGCCATTTATGCTGCCAACGAAGGGCATGCAGTTGGATATGGTGGCGATAAAATTACTGAAATGGCCATTCAGCGGTTCAAACAGGAATTTGGTGAGCAAACAGATGTTTATTTTGTTTTCAACGGAACCGGCGCCAATGTGCTGAGTCTCTCTACGCTGACCCACTCGTTTCATTCGGTTATTTGTGCCGAAACTGCCCATATTCAGGTGGACGAATGCGGCGCTCCCGAAAAGTTTACAGGCTGCAAATTGCTTCCGGTTGAAGTTACAAAAGGCAAAATTACGCCGGAAGGAATCTCCAAATATCTGCACGGCTTCGATTTTGAACATCATTCGCAGCCTAAAATAATCTCCATCTCGCAGGTCACCGAACTGGGAACTGTTTATTCGGTTGATGAAATCAAAGCAATCACCACTTTGGCGCACGAACACGGTCTTTTTGTCCACATGGACGGCGCCCGTATTGCCAATGCTGCTGTTGCGCTCAACCTGCCCTTCCGCGCTTTTACTGTTGATGCCGGCATTGATGTACTTTCGTTTGGCGGCACCAAAAACGGAATGATGCTGGGCGAAGCGGTACTGTTTTTTAATCCAGAATTGTCGAAAAACTCGAAATACATCCGGAAACAAAGTATGCAATTGTTTTCAAAAATGCGTTTTGTGAGTGCGCAGTTTCTGGCATATTTTCAAAATGACCTCTGGAAAAGAAATGCCACACATTCAAATCAAATGGCAAAACTGCTTGAACAGGAAGTCAGTAAAATAGCGGCAGTAAAAATCATGCAGGAAGTAGCAGCCAACGGGGTTTTTGCCATTGTTCCCCCGGAAATTATCCCTTTGCTTCAGGAAAAATATTTCTTTTACATGTGGGATGAACACCGCTCTGAAGTTCGCTGGATGACGTCGTTTGATACCGAAGAAGAAGACATCCATCAGTTTGCAGCATTAATTAAATCGCTGGTTTAGATGCCTTTATTCAACTATTATCCCCGCAAACAAGCGCCTTTCGACAAGGAAATTGAAAAAAAGAGTTTCAAATACAGTCACCTGATACCTGTTTTGATCGTTGGATTGTTCTGGTTGGTAAAGCTGACTGAAAATGTAATGGATATTAGTCTGGCAGAATTCGGCATTCTACCTTTGAAAATTGAAGGATTGCCCGGAATTATCTTTTCCCCTTTTATACACAGCAGCTACGATCATCTGATGTCCAATTCCATTCCGTTCCTGATTCTGTCGTTTGCCTTGCTTTATTTTTACCGCAACTTAGCTTACCGCATCCTTTTTTTAATTTACATTCTTTCAGGGTTGTGTGTTTGGCTCGGAGGACGTGAATCGTGGCACATTGGTGCAAGCGGAATTGTTTACGGACTGGCTTCCTTCCTGTTTTTCAGCGGAGTGTTCCGCAAAGATGCCAACCTGCTCACCATCGGCATCATTGTCATTTTTCTCTACGGAAGTATGTTCTGGGGAATTTTTCCGATCAAACCTGGAATTTCGTGGGAAAGCCATTTATGGGGCTCTGCAAGTGGCTTAATGATGGCTTTTTATTACCGCCACCAGGGACCTGCCCGACCTGAAGCAAGCTGGGAAGATGAACCGGAAGATGAAGATACGGAGGAAGCATACTGGAACCAACCGGAAGAAACTGAAGAACAAAAAAAGGAAGAGAATATCCAATAATAAATCTACAATATCCAATGTCCAAGCTATAAATCCCGCAATCGCCTTTGGCCGCTAATTTTGGTTATTGAATATTGGATATTCTACATTGGATATTTATTTTTAAATCTGATCAATGTATCCAAGTAGTTAAAAAACATGTTCACTTACAATAAAACGATCCGGCTTTCAACTGTTACAAGAAAAAATAATAACTTTGCCCACCCATATTTAAACAGGTTCTAAGACAATGATTAGCAGAAGAATAATTCGAATCAAAGTATTACAGATACTTTATGCATTCTTTACTTCACCCGACACCTCGATCAACAACACTGAAAAGGAACTTTTTTTCAGCCTACAGAAAACATTCGATCTTTATCATTATCTGATGGCGCTTGTTCTTGACATTCAGAAGTTTGCTGAAGAACGCATCGACCTTGGCTTAAAGAAACATCGACCAACGACCGAAGATCTTGCACCAAATACCCGGTTTGTAAACAACCTGCTGCTAAGCAAGCTGAAGGTCAACATCCCGCTAAACAAGTACCTTGAAGCTTCCAAACTCACCTGGATCAATGACGAAGATTTGATCCGTAAACTTTATGTGACACTGATTGATCAGGACTTTTACAAAGAGTATATGCAAGCACCTCAGCAATCGTTTGCCGACGACCGTAAGCTGATTGAAGACATTTTTAAATACCTGATACTTGACAACGAAGACATTGAATCGTTGCTGGAAGAACAGAGCATTTACTGGAACGACGACCTTGATTTTGTGGTTAGCATGATCCTGAAAACCTTTAAAAAGTTCAGGGAAGACAGCGATGAACGGCAGGCTTTGCTGCCGATGTTTAAGGACGAAGAAGACCGTCAGTTTGCCAAAGACCTTTACCGGAAAGTGGTATTAAACCACGCCGACAATGTAGTCTTGATTAAACAGCATACAGAAAACTGGGACATCGAACGTATTGCATTTATCGACAACCTGATATTGGAACTTGCACTGAGCGAATTCCTGTATTTTCCGTCAATTCCGACCAAAGTAACCATGAATGAATACATCGAATTGTCGAAATATTACAGCACCGAAAAAAGCCGGAATTTTATCAACGGAATCCTCGACAAAGCTTTGAGAGATTTAAAGAAAGCGAACAAAGTGTTAAAGGCAGGGCGCGGTTTGATTGGTGAAGAAGAAAGCGAATAAAATGAGTTTCAGGTTCAAAGTTTCAAGTTTCAAGTTAGTCTTCTCCGGATTGGCATTTTGCCTTATTCTGATTGGTTCGTGTAATTCAGGAACAAAAAAGGCGGCACCTGCTGGTAAGACCAATGAAACCGGAGTAGCGAAATTTGCCTTTTCAGAAGAAATGCATAATTTTGGTTCGCTGAAGGCTGGAGAAGTAGTATCTTTCACCTTTGTTTTCAAAAATGAAGGAACAAAAACACTGATTATTACCGAAGTCGATTCAGGATGCGGATGTACGGAAGTGAAAATTTCCAATAAAACCATTGCTCCCGGACAGGAAGAAAAAATTGAAGTGATATACAATTCGGCAGGAGAAGTTGGAAAGCAACTAAAAACAATTACCTTGTTTTCGAATGCTGATCAACCTAAAAAACAGTTATTTATTAGAGCAAACGTAACCAACGAGTTAATTGAGATATACAGTTAAATTAAATAAACTTTACACATGAATTACTTATTAATGGGACAACCGGCACCAGGTGCTGAACCAAATCCGATCATGACATTTCTTCCTTTGATTTTGATCATCGTAGTTTTCTATTTTTTCATGATCAGACCACAAATGAAAAAACAAAAAGAAGTTGCTGCTTTCCGTAACAGCCTGGCAAAAGGCGATAAAGTTGTAACAACCGGCGGTATCTACGGAAAAATTATTGAAATGAAAGATACTACCGTATTGCTTCAGGTTGACGACAATGTAAAATTGAGGGTTGACAAAGCTGCAATCGTAAAAGACATGAGTGACGTGCCGGTTCAGAAATAATTGAACCTACTTGATGATTTAAATTAGGGCCGGCACTATGTCGGCCCTTTTATTTATATTTGATGCCGTGAAAACAAACTGGGTTTATAAAGTGGTGAGATACCTCAAAAAGATATATTTCAGGAACGACAAGCGTGTTGCGGCATTTGTTGTTTGTGTGGCAATTGCAAGTGGTTTCTGGTTTCTGAATGCCCTGGGCAAAAGCTACATTGTTGATATGAATATCCCTGTTACCTACAGCAATCTGCCAAACAATAAAACACTGACAAACAAGCTTCCCGAACAATTAAATTTGCGAATAAAGGCATATGGTTTCACCATTCTCCGAAACAGGCTAAACTTCCTGTTTATTCCTTTTGATTTTAATGTGAATGAAATGACCGACAACAGGATGATGGAATCAAGAAAAACAAGTTTCGATTTTCCAACAAAACAATTCGTGTCCGATATATCGAATAAGTTATCCAATGAAATTGAAATCCTCGGTATTACCCCCGACACGCTCCATTTTCAATATGACAAAATGGGAAGGAAGCGGGTAAAAGTGAAACCAATGGTAACGGTGAACCTGAAAAAGCAATATCAAATTTCCGGAGAAATTCAAATAAGTCCGGATTCGGTGGATGTTAGCGGGCCGCAACCAATGATAGATACCATGAAATTGGTTATTACTGAATTACAAAAGTTCAACGCGGTTGAAAAACTGGTGAATACGGAAGTCATGTTGCGAAAAATTAAAGATATTTATTTCGAACCTCAAAAAGTGACTGTAAAAATCCCGGTTGAAGAATACACAGAAGCACAACTTTCGATACCTGTTGTGCTCATGAATCAACCTGAAGACTTGAATATAAAGCTCTTTCCATCAAAAGTAAAAATTACTTTCCTGGTTGGATTAAGCCGTTTTCAGGAAATTAAAACCGATGATTTTAAACTTTACGTTTCCTATTCCGAAATCGTTGATGGCAAACAACGATTAAAAATAATCAGTGAATCAACTCCTGACTTTTTGTACGATTTTAAAATTACCCCGGAAGAAATTGAATACCTGAATGAAAATTAAGCAAATGATTAAAGTTGGTATTACCGGAGGAATTGGTAGCGGGAAAAGCACTGCATGTAAGGTCTTTTCATTTTTGGGAATCCCTGTTTTTGAGGCTGATATTGTTGCCAAACAACTCATGAATACAGATCCTGAAATTCGTTCCAAACTTATTAGCTTGTTCGGAACATCTGTTTACCTTCCCGATCAAACCATCGACCGAAAATATCTCGCCGGAATTGTATTCAACAATGCATCTTTACTAACCCAACTTAGTAAAATTGTGCATCCTGAAGTGCATAAATCTTTTGAAAATTGGTGCCGAAACCAAAGGTCGCCCTACATTTTGCATGAATCAGCAATTCTTTTCGAGACTGGCTTTTACAAATTGATGGACAAATCAATTGCAGTTGTAGCAAACGAAAACCAAAGAATTGAACGTGTAATGAAACGCGACAAAATAACGCAGGAACTGGTTAAACAACGAATAAAAAACCAGCTAAACGATGAAGAGAAAATTAAATTGGCCGATTTTGTAATCGGCAATAACGACAATGAACTAATCATTCCGCAAATAGTGGAAATAGACAAAAAAATAAGAGCAAATGGATAAGTTTGGAAAATGGATTACCGGTGGATTGGGTTGGGCATTGTTCGGACCGATTGGTGGAATTGTAGGTTTTGTAGTAGGATCGTTGTTCGATAAAAGTCAGCAGTTGCAGGTCGGCAGCGGAAATCAGCAAAGATATCAAACCACACAAGGCGGTTACGTGATGAGCCTTTTGGTGCTTGTTGCAGCTGTAATGAAAGCTGACACCAAAATATTAAAGTCGGAACTTGAATACACAAAGCAATTCTTTGTGCGCTCATTTGGAGCTGCTTCGGCTAGTGAGGCCATCAAAATTCTGCGCGATTTATTGAACCAAAACATACCTGTTACTGAGGTTTGTCAACAGATCCGCAAAAACATGGATCATCCGTCGCGCTTGCAATTGGTGCATTTTCTCTTCGGAATCGCCAATGCCGACGGACAAATTCACGAATCGGAGCACAAGCTGATTGCCCACATTGCCCAGCAGATGGGAATCAGCGAAAAGGACTACCAGTCGATTGAGGCAATGTTTGTAGCCAATACCGATGCAGCCTATAAAATTCTGGAAGTTGAAGCCACTGCAACCGACGATGAACTGAAAAAAGCTTACCGTAAAATGGCTGTAAAATATCATCCCGATAAGGTTCATTACCTGGGCGAAGACATCCAGAAAGCTGCCCACGAAAAATTCCAGAAAGTGAACGAAGCCTGGGAAACAGTAAAAAAACAGCGTGGAATAGTTTAAAATGATCGAGAAAACGAAAGAACTTGCCGAACTGAATATTGCCAGGTTGATGCTCAAGTTTTTCATACCGGCATTCATTGGCGTGTTTGTGAATGCTTTATACAATATTGTTGACCGTGTTTTCATCGGACAAGGTGTTGGTTCAATGGCGCTTAGTGGCATCTCTGTAATTTTTCCGGTGATGCTGATCGTGATGGGATTCGGAATGCTGATCGGTATTGGCGCCGGAGTATTGGTTTCGATCAACATGGGAAAACGCGACATGGACAGGGCAGAAAAAGTGCTTGGAAGCAGTTTTTTACTGATGTTGCTCGTCTCTGTCGTAATCACAATCATTGGTTATTCAGTAAAAGGCCCCATGCTGCGCTCATTTGGTGCAACGGCCGAAACAATACAATATGCAAACGATTACCTGGATATCATACTTGCAGGAGTTGTTTTTCAGGTCGTTGGCTTCTCGCTGAATAATATCATCAGGGCAGAAGGAAATGCGCGCATCGCCATGTATTCAATGATCATTAGCGCAGGTACCAACCTGATTCTTGACCCGATATTTATTTTTGGTTTTGGAATGGGTGTAAAAGGTGCGGCTTACGCAACAGTTATTTCGATGATGGTGCTTACTGTTTGGGTGTTAATTCATTTCCTGAGTTCAAAATCGGTGGTGAAACTGAAAGCTGAAAACATCCGTTTCGACTCAAAAATTTTGTTTGAGATTATGGCCATCGGAATGGCTCCATTTGTTATGCAGATTGCCAATAGTTTTGTTCAGGGTTTGCTCAATACCAAACTGATAGCTTTTGGAGGCGATCTGGCCGTAGGCGCAATGGGAATTGTGAACAGCGTTGCAACAATGATCGTGATGGCGATTGTGGCCATAAACATGGCGACCCAGCCAATTATCAGTTTCAACTACGGAGCAAAATCATTTTCAAGAGTAAAAGAAACCTTGCGCATTGCTATGATTTCGGCAACGGTCATTTCAGTTCTTGCTTTTATAATAGTCGAAACAATTCCTGATTCAATTGTGAAACTTTTTAATTCAACGGATCCCGGACTGCTGGGTTTTGGCCGCGATGGACTGCGGCTGGGAATGCTTGCATTGCCATTTGTTGGTTTCCAGGTGGTAGCCGGTAACTTTTTTCAGTCGATGGGAAACGCAAAAATTGCAGTATTGCTCACATTGCTTCGACAGGTAATTATCCTGATTCCGCTTTTGTTTATACTTCCCAATCATTTTGGCCTCAACGGAATTTGGATATCCATGCCAATATCAGATTTTTGCTCAGCAATTATCGTGGTATTTTTCCTGGTCAATCAATGGAAAAAACTGGGTACTGCTATTGGATAAGGGTATAATTCAAATCAAATCACACGCTTCTGCCGGCATCCAATGCCTTTCTTTACCATCCCACTTGATGTTGCAGCCAATCGGATTGGTTACCGGAATTGAAACAGTTTTCCCTGAAATTAATTCCGACAAAGCCAGTTCCAGATTGTTCACTGTCATTTTCGATACATCGCGTGGCTGATCGACCCCACGACCTGTATAAACCAATTTTCGTTCCTGATCAAATACAAAAAAATGAGGCGTTTTCAGCGCTCCGTAGGCCCGTGCAACCTGCTGAGTTTCGTCGTGGAGGTAAATCCATGGAAACTGGTTTTCATCCATTCGGACAATCATATTTTCAAAACTATCTTCTGCATAAGTATTTGGGCTATTGGAATTGATGGCGACAAACCGGGCTCCTTCAGATTGAAAACGATCGGCAGTTTTTCTGGTCACCTCATCGCTACCCAAAACATACGGACAATGATTACAGGTAAAAAACACCACCAGAATTTTGTAATCCAAAAAATCACTGAGTTTGTAGAATTTCCCATCGGTAGCCTTCAGGTTAAACTCCGGGGCCTGACTGGCAATTTGTAATGTGTAAGCCATAACGTTCTGAATTAAATGTTTAACCTTATAACAATGGCAACCAGAATTTGATCACAAAAAAAAGCCATTGTTACTGCATTTTGGCAACAACAATGGCATTTCTCAGCTTGATCGTTTTAGCTAATCTTCTTCCGAATTCGCGATGATTTTTTTGTTTTTCAGCACATTCACGATCACATCAACAATATGGTCGTCAATCATGGTTGAATAATTAAAAATCAGGTCGAAATCGTTGTTGTCCAATTTACGGCCAGCCACATGTTCCACAAACAAATCGCGCTGACGGTCAACTTCGAGCACATATTCCTGCGCATCGGCCCACGATAAATTACTTATCTGCATAATCCGGTTGATTCTCCATTCAAGCGGAGCCTGTAATTTGATACTTAATCGCTTGGGAATATCCTGAGCGATGACACTGGCTGCCCGGCCAACAATAATATAATGACCCTCTTCGGCAATACTGCGAATAATGGCTTTTACAGTGCCAATCACTTTCTGATCCTCCGAATCATATACTTTAGAAGTTGAAAATGCAAAGGAAACGTCGTTGATACTTTGTTTTACTTCACCCAAAAAGACATTTTTAACATTTTCGG
>JAUYEQ010000435.1 GCA_030691295.1 Bacteroidota bacterium | reverse complement strand
CGGTCTCAGGCAAGCCAACATTAAATTGTGAATACCAATGTGTTCCGGGCAATGTTGTTGAAACCAATATTAATTCCTCCGAAAACCATTGGATTTTTTCAGGATAACTGAAAGAAGTGTTGTGAGCCGTAGCAATGCTTTTTGGCGCTCCGTCGGGATGATGGATGCTGGCACTGGTTTTGGGATTTTCGCCGCTTACATCCCATCCTGCATAAAACGGATTGTATTCGTCGGGCGGATATTCATTTAACAACAACAAGGAAAAATCTGAATCCTGACTTCCTGCTTTAAATGTTGCACCTGACAGAGTCTGCGAAAACGCCGCATCTTCAGCTTCACAAGTTGAGTTTTCGAAGTTGAAATAAGTAACAAGCGTATTTGCAACCAACTCGGTATTAATGCAATGGTTTGCAGTCAGGAAATAAGGTGTCTCATCATCTTTTACATTGTTTATCAGCGACCCGGTACAAAAATAGGAATTCTCAAAATTATGAAATGTCATCATGCATACCGCGTGTTTTATGATTTGCCAATCTGCACCTTCTCCGCAATTAATACCAATACGGTTTTCTGCTTTTTGCTGAATATCGATATAAGCCTGCGACACTGAACCTAAAATCAGTTCGCCTGGAAATTCAGCCGACATTGGCTCAAAATATTCGATAATCATGTCCATTCCCGGAAATTCGGCAACGGGTAAAATCTTATCAGGGTTGTTGTTTTTTTGTGTGAATGCACCCCGCAACTGGGTTTTGGAAGCATTGTAAATAAACACTTTGGCATTGGGAGGAAGGTGATATTTACTGAAGAATATCCCTAGTGACAAGGCATTTTTAGATTCAATTTTGTATCGCCAGATTGTTCCTTTATCCGTAATTTCAGTACCAATTCCTGATTCTTTTATGTTGATCTCACATGTTTGAACGACACCATAGCGGTTATCAATCCTGAATTTTTTGTCATCCTCCAGCATTTCTCCGAAATGAACCGAATCAAGTTTCAAAACGGGAATAATTACTGCTTGTTTTTGCTCAATGAGAAAGCTTTCAGGCAAACCTTTTTCACTTACCTGTGCTTTCGATTCGAAACAATTAATACCAATTCCAAAAGTCAGGCTGAAAATAAACCAACAGTAAATTAAGCGTTTCACAATTAATCTTTTTGATCATTTCTGAAAGTCATACCATATTATACAGACACTTGGACCTGAGAATAACCCTATTCCGGTTTATAACTGTACACTTTCTAATTAAACGAGAACAACCGACCGAATGTGATAATTATTTGCTGATTTTATTTTTCTGAATTTTAGAAAAAAACTTCTGTCCGGATATTTTCAGGGAGAAGTCCGTATTTTTCGAGTACAGTTGTAACTTCTTCAATCATTTCTGAATTTCCGCAGAGATAACAGATCGTATCCGGATCAACAGGGTTTTCCTCAAGGTATTTGGTAATTCGGCCAAAATAATTGCCCTCCTTGCTTCGCGAAGTACATAGAATATACTTTTCAGGATTAAAATCTTCTCTTCCGTATGCTTCATTGGCATACCGCACACCATGAATTACGCGGTAATTCAGGTTTGGATAAGATTTCATGTAAGAATAAAATGGCGAAATTCCGGTCCCGGTTGCAATCAGTATAGTAGGATGACCCTGTTTCGTTTTTTCGTTCAGAATGAAATAACCCTTTGGTCCATCCACATCAAGCTCAGCGCCAGGAGTTAGGTGACGCAAATAACGCGAAAATTCTCCGGCGGGAATTTCGCGGATTAAAAAATCAAGGTAATCATCGGTCGTCGCGCTGAAGATGGAATATTCGCGCCCTTTTTTTATGTCCGGAATGCGGATAACCACATATTGACCGGGCTCAAATTGAAAATCCTGCCGGTCGAGCCGCAAAATAAAAGTTTCAGGAGTTAAATTTATAATCTCTTGTACGATGTGTTTTCTTCGTTTCATTTTCTGATGTATTGCGAGTTGCGGGATACAGGTTGCGGGATGCTGCTATTGCGCGTTCGAGATTTTCCCGTAACCCGCATCTCGTAACCCGCAACTTTTTTTGGTTAACTGCGACTGAACACT
>JAUYEQ010000434.1 GCA_030691295.1 Bacteroidota bacterium | reverse complement strand
CTCAACGGCAGCAACTCCCATTTTTGTGGCATTCACCCGATCTTTGGCAGTTGGACTTCCGCCCCGCTGAATATGCCCCAATATTGAAACACGCACATCCAGATCAGGATGTTCCCTTCTGACCTGTTCAGCAATTTTTATAGCTCCACCTGCCTCATCACCTTCTGCAACCATTATGATTCCACTGGTTTCCTTTTTCCGGTATCCTTTTTTGAGGAATTTCTGCAACTCAGAGTGTTGTTCATTCGACTCCGGAATTAAAATTACTTCAGCGCCACAGGCAATTCCACTGGTTAACGCGAGTAAGCCAGCCTCCCGGCCCATCACTTCAACGAAAAAGATACGTCCGTGCGAGCGTGCCGTATCCTTAATTTTATCAACAGCTTCAACAACTGTGTTCAATGCGGTGTCGTATCCGATGGTATAATCAGTTCCGTACAAATCATTGTCAATTGTTCCCGGAATACCAACAAACGAAATATCGTACTCCTGAGACAAAACCAATGCTCCGGTAAACGAACCATCGCCACCAATCACAACTACTGCATCAATTTCGGCTTTTTTCAATTGCTGATAGGCTTTTTCCCGGCCTTCAGGCGTTCTGAACTCGGCACTACGAGCTGTTTTTAGCATCGTTCCTCCAGTCTGAAGGATTCCGCTCACATCATTTGATTTTAATGGAATAAAATCACCTTCAATCATTCCCTGATATCCGCGACGAATGCCAACAACCTTGAGTTTGTTTGCAATAGCAGCACGTGTCACAGCGCGAATGGCAGCATTCATTCCCGGCGCATCACCTCCTGAGGTAAAAACACCTATTTTTTGTAATTTTTTTCTCCTTGGGGAAGTTTCTTTCTGATTCTCATTCTGGATCATTGTCATATTTTTTTAGCTTTAAAAGAATGAAGCATAAAGTAAGATGAATTATTTCGAATAGTTCAAATATCAGGAGCGAACTATTGCAAGTTTAATGAAGTATTAAATTTCATTTATTTTTCCGGCAACCTTTTCCATCAGCCATTGCGGTGTTGAGGTTGCTCCGCAAACGCCTACAGTTTCAATTCCTGAAAACCAATCAGCACACAAATCTTCAGGAGAGGAAACAAAATAGCTGCGCTCGTTGAATTTCTTACAAACATCGAAAAGCACTTTTGCATTCGAACTGCGTTGACCTCCCACAAAAATGACGACATCGAAACGAGCCGCAAATTTCTGCAAATGCGGAACACGGTTTGAAACCTGCCTGCAAATGGTATCGTGCGATTTCACTATTCCGTTTTGCGACTGGGACTTGATGTTTCCTGTCAGTTTTTCAAATTCATCCACCGATTTTGTTGTTTGCGAAAAAACAACTACCGGCCGCGATGGGTCTATCTTTTCAAGATCATCCGAATTTTCAATTACAATTGCTTCATTGTTGGTTTGTCCAACCAGTCCGGTTATTTCAGCATGACCCAAATGCCCGAAAATAACCAATTGTCCATTTTCACTGCGCATTTTTTCGGCTGCATTTTTTACTCTTTGCTGAAGTTTTAAAACCACCGGGCATGTAGCATCAATCAGGATAATATTGTTTTTTGCAGCATATTCGTAGGTCGATGGTGGTTCGCCGTGGGCACGGATCAGAACTTTACAATCCTTTAACTGAAAGAATTCCTTATGACTTATCGTAATTAAGCCCGTTTCCTGAAGCCGCTTAACTTCCAGTTCGTTGTGTACTATCTGACCAAGCGAATAAAGTACAGCTTCAGTTGCCAGCGTTTCTTCAGCCTTCCCGATGGCATTCAGCACACCGAAACAAAATCCCGATTTTTGGTCAATTTCAATGATCACTTATAAAAGTTTTAATGGCGAATTTAGCTATTCTGCTTGAAATTTCAGAATTAACTTGTATCCGATCAAATTTGTCTCCTTCGGAGATATTCACTAATTTTGATGAAACTTCACTATTAGAAAATGAAAACTATAAGCATAGAATTAGATAAAAGCCAGTTTATTAGAATACTAAACAAATTGGACGACAACGACAAATTAGAAATATACAATGAATTGAAAAAATCATTGTTTCTAAAAAGATTCAACAAGCTTTTAAAATCGACAAAGTCAAATGAGTTGACGTTAGAGGAAATAACAAAAGAGGTTGAATCTGTTAGAAGGAATGTGGAATTTGAAATATGGAACGATTATTTCTCAACTTTTCTTCAACTCTCTCTATCACCCATGCCATCTGTTCATCGCGGGTCAT
>JAUYEQ010000164.1 GCA_030691295.1 Bacteroidota bacterium | reverse complement strand
CTTAGTAGAAAAGTTGCACATTTGATTTCTACCTTATTACCTTATTTGTCGCAGCTAAAATATCTAATAAATGCTAAAAATGGATACCGCCATTTTTAAAGTGAGCGAATAAGCAGTTAACTCATTCATTTATTGTTGTTTAATACTCAATACTATAAAACGGACATGCTCAATAAAATCGCTGATCCATCGGGATTGCCAGCTGAAGCTACCATTTACAAGTTTATTTTCATTGATGAACTTTTCGGAACTATCGGAAATAATCGTCGCCAGTTCGACCTCTGAAAGAGTTGGCGCCCTTGACACAAGAATGTGTAAAAGCTTTCCCAAAGTTTTTTAAACTGAAAAAAAACTTTGGGAAAGTTATAGAGTTTTGAAGAGTTCTTTTTGACAATGCCGGTAATGTATTTTTTTCCGATTAATCGGGACGGCTTCCTATAACTGCAATTTTCTGATCTTGCTGCTATAAAATAGAAAAGGCTGTCCTCTGACAGCCTTTTCACCCGTTTGAGACGGGAAACTAACCTAAACCAACTAAACCTAATAAACCATGAGCTACCAAAGTAACCAGCTTTGAGTAGCTTTTTTAATAAACATTTCAGCGTCACTTTGGTTCGCCATATAAAATATATTTTTTCAGATATAATCACATGGTAACTTTCAGCTAACTGATGGCGGCAAAGATATTAAAATAAGTAATATGCAATTGCCGGTTCAAAAATAATTGGATAAATTTTGAAGTATTATTCTGACAAGGTTTTCAACAATTGAACCTTGAAAAAAACTTATACTTACCTGCACCAAATTCGTTTGAATACCTGTATTTTGCCCTGATTTTAAATTTGATTGTATGTACAGGTTTATTTTTGCATTTTTTCTTCTTATTTGTGTGAACGCACAGGCTCAATTAGCTCCAAAGCGCGAGTTTCGGGCTGTTTGGGTGGCAACGGTCAACAATATCGACTGGCCTTCGAAACCCGGAATTTCTTCTGAACAGCAGAAAAAAGAAGCGGTCGAAATTTTAAATATGCACCAAAAAAGCGGGATGAATGCCATCATCATGCAAATCCGTCCGGCTTCTGATGCTTTTTATCCGTCGGAACTTGAGCCGTGGTCGCGTTATCTGACCGGCACACCCGGCAAGGCGCCCGAACCGTTTTACGATCCGCTGCAATTCTGGATTGAGGAATGCCACAGCCGGAACATGGAATTTCATGCCTGGCTGAATCCTTTCCGCGTAGCGCAATACGCTACCGAACCTTTGGCTTCGAACCACATTGCCTTCAAACATCCTGAATGGATTGTGAACTATGGCGGTAAACTGTATTTTGATCCGGGACTGCCGCAAACCCGCGAATTTGTTGTTCAGGTAGTAAATGATATTGTGGCACGCTACGATGTGGACGCCATTCACTTCGACGATTATTTTTATCCGTATCCGCTGAAAGAAGATTTTCCCGATGAAAATTCTTTCGCCGGGTACAACCGTGGATTTTTGTTGATGCAAAAGGCAGCCTGGCGGCGCGACAATGTAGATCTGACCATACAAATGCTTTCAGAAAATATTAAAAAAATAAAACCCTGGGTGAAATTTGGAATCAGCCCGTTTGGCGTTTGGCGCAACAAAGCCGACGATCCGCAAGGATCTGCTACCACTGCGGGCACTACCAATTACGATCATTTGTATGCCGATATCCTGAAATGGCAAAAAAATGGCTGGATCGATTATTCATTGCCACAGCTCTACTGGCAGATTGGCCATCCAGCGGTCGATTTTCTCACACTTAGCAAGTGGTGGGCCGATCATTCGTACAACCGGGGAATGTACATTGGT
>JAUYEQ010000162.1 GCA_030691295.1 Bacteroidota bacterium | reverse complement strand
GAAACGAAACATTGGCAATCCCACCAAGGTTCAGGCAAAATTCATATTCGCCAAATAACAGTTCATCACCAATGGGAACGAGGGGAGCGCCTTGTCCGCCAAGCGCCACATCCAGCGACCTGAAATCGCAGATGGTTTGTATTCCAGAAGTTGCCGCAATGCTGGCGCCGTTGCCAATCTGAACCGTCAGTTTCATATCGGGCTGATGAAAAATGGTATGACCGTGTGATGCGATCATTTCAGGTTTTTCAGGAAGGTCGGCACAAAAATCAACGATTTGTTTCCCGATAAACTTACCGTATTCGTTGTGAAGAAAAGCAAAATCAAGCGCATTCAATTCCGCAGCAGTCGTGAGTTTGTTCACCCATTTGTGCGAATACGAGATGGTATTGGCTTTCATAATTTCAAAATTCCACTTCGTGTCGAAAGTAAACCTGCAGGCCACCAAATCAAGTCCATCAATTGATGTGCCCGACATACAACCTATGCATACATAACTTTTTGTCATTTGTAGAAGTTTGCCTTGTAAGTACTTGAATTGTTTCTGAAATCGGTGACAGTTAAGTTCAATTCATGATTTTTACCGAACTGAATCCTACTTTTATCAAACGTATAACTGATTAATTTGTTTTTCAGGTCGTATTCAAACAGCACCCACTGGCCATCGATGGTTCCGCGTATGGTTTCTATTCCCGAGAGATTGTCGGTAATTGTGAACCGGATTCGATTGGTTTCTGTCAGTGTCTTTTTACCGGTAATGCTTAACGGAACAATTTTGGGAGCAACCGTGTCAACTGCCAGTGCATAATTTCCCAACACGCGGATGTTTCCTTCCACCCAGCCGTCAACGTATTTTCCTGTGGCCGAGAAAATTTGTCCTGTAGCCGGGTCAACCTGGGCAAGCATCACTTTCGATTCCAGATTCTTTGGAAGGTTCACTGCTTTGATCCTCAATGGGCAGGCAAAATGCAGGGGAGTATATGGATTGTGTAGTTTATAAATGGGTGAATAAAATTTCGCAGTTGACGGTTTCTTTTCGTACAAAAAATCCACATCATTGTACAAAGCTCCCTCCGGAACTGTGAATTCAATGTCATCGTTCCTGATATGATTGTTCCGGTTGAATTTGAAATGTTCCCCTTTGGGTTCTGATACTGCAAATGTCGCCTCCTTCGATTGAATTTTAAAGGAAAGAGAAGTGGCATTGCCGTAAACATCTGTTATTTCATATTTTACCTGGTGAAGTTTCCCGTCGGTAGCTTTAAATATCCCGCCTTTTTCATTTTTGTCGTAGATGTTCAGTTTGTTGCCCGGTTCAATCCAGGTACGGTATAGCCTGCGTTTTGAACGAATGGCCTGCTCGTAATCCATGTGCGAATTAATATATTTCGACTCTTCGATAACAAATTGATCCATCGCAAATGAATAAACCAATTCGTTGTCGATGCTCAGTTTTAAACTGTAAATACCGCAATGATTAAGGCTTCCATCGAGTAAATCAACGGCCTGAAGTCCAAAGCCGACTTTTCCCCAAACCGTGATAGGCTGATTGACTTTTAGCTGATAAACGTTGCCAGTCAATATGGTTTCAAATCGCTGCGGAACTTGTTTTCCTGAAGCACCTGCATCGTCGGAAACCGGATAAACCATCAGTGACTGAATGACTGGTTTGGTTTTGTCTTTTACCGGCATGTTAAATTGTAATGGGTTCAGCATCATCGTTTGGTCTTTAACCTGCCTGATTTCGAAATGCAGATGCGGCCCACCTGAACTGCCTGAATTCCCGCTTTTTGCAATTTGTTGTCCTTTTTTTACTTTCAAGGTATCGGCAGGAACAGAATGATCGATGGCGAAAGTTTCTTTTTCGTATTGAATTTTCCGGATGTAATTTTCAATTTCAGGAGCAAAACTATGGAGGTGACCGTAAAGCGTAGTTGTGCCGTTCGGATGTCCGATGTACAACGCGTTTCCGTATCCTGAAGGAGAAACCACGATCCGCTCGATATTTCCCTCAGCTGCTGCATAAACAGGCAATCCGGTTCGTCCCTGAGTTTTTATATCGATGCCACCGTGAAAATGATTGGGTCGTAATTCGGCAAAATTTCCGGAGAGAAGAAAGGGAATTTTCATTGGCGCCTCATAGTAATTCGGATCTGGTTTATCCAAAGGTTGGGCGCTGACAGAGATTCCTGTGATAAGAAAAAGTATAATTTTTAAAAGTCGTTTCATTCTAATTTTATTTGGTCTGCGAAAATATAAAACTTATCCGTTTCAACCGTCAGATCCCGGTTTCGGTAAAAACGAAATAATCGGTCGCAAATTTCATCTATTGACCAAAAATGTTAATTTTGTCGATGAAACGAACATGCCGCAGAAGTGATTTCAAAGAAGGCGGCAAAAAAGTGAATGAAAATTAATATACAGAGTGGATGCTTTCTGGCATGAGAGTTCCATGAGAACGCATAATAATCAGATAATTAATAATGATGTTTTCGAGTGAAAGCAGAAAAAAATGACTGATCCGGAGAAAAACCTACTGTTAGAGTTTAAGCTTAAAGTGAAGCAGATGATTGCTAAACACGAAAATCTTAAACAGGAAAAGGAGCAGTTGCGTGGAAAAATTGAAAGTCTTGAAGAGACTATCAATCATCTTCGTCAGGAAAATAGTTTGCTTGAACAGAAATATGAAAATGTAAAATTGGCAAAAATGTTGGTTGCATCAGACGATGATAACAAGGATGCAAAAAGCAAGATTCAAAAATTAGTGCGGGAAATTGATAAATGTATTGCTCTTTTAAACAAGTAATACAAAGATAAATGACAGACAAGCTTTCTATAAAGATCAAAATTGACGGACGAGAATATCCATTGAAGGTGGACAGGGACGATGAGGAAAAATACCGGAAAGCTGCCAAAATAATAAATGATATAATTCTTCAGTATCGACAAAAGTATTCAGGTAGCAGCACGCAGGACTTTTTAGCAATGACAGCTTTTCAGTTTGCGTTAAAAACGATTGATCTTGAAGAAAAAGTTGACCGTTCGCCATTGTTTGACGAGTTGAAAAAGCTGGATGAAGAATTAAGTGATTATCTGTCATTGAAGGAATAAAATTTTATCATATATACAAAACCCGCATTTTATATCTGGATTTTGGAATTTTATTTGAATTCCGGGATTTCAGGTTGAAAATGCGGGTTTATTTATTTTAGTGTAAACAAGTTTAATTTAATAACAAATGGAGATTATATATGCGATATCAGGCTTTTTAGGTGGAGGGATACTTTCCTATTTTATGTGGGACAAGGCTCTTCACAGTAAAAAACAAAAAATTGTTACTGAAGCGGAAGCTGCTGGAGAAGTAATAAAGAAAGATAAAATTCTTCAGGCTAAAGAGAAATTCCTTCAATTGAAATCTGACCATGAGGAATACATCAATGAGAAGAATATCAAGGTCAACAATTTCGAAGCAAAACTAAAACAACGGGAAACCGGCATTAATCAACGCAGAGAGGAACTTAATCGCAGTATTAAGGACTTTGAAACTTCAAAACACGATGTGGATGTTATCCGCGAAAACCTGACCAATCAGCTTGAACTGCTTGAAAAACGTGAGCACGAAGTGGAAGCTTTGCACAAACAACAGGTTGAAAAGCTTGAAGTATTGTCAGGCTTATCAGCAGAAGAAGCCAAAGCCCAATTGGTTGATTCGTTGAAGAATGAAGCCAAAACAGAGGCTATGTCGTACATCAACGAGATCATGGAAGAAGCCAAACTTTCGGCCAATAAAGAAGCCAAAAAAGTGGTGGTTAAAACTATTCAGCGTGTTGCAACCGAAACTGCGATCGAAAATTCTGTGACTATTTTCCACATCGAAAGTGACGAGATAAAAGGGCGTATTATTGGCCGCGAAGGTCGTAATATTCGTGCGCTCGAAGCTGCCACAGGTGTCGAGATTATTGTTGACGATACTCCGGAAGCCATTGTGCTTTCAGGATTTGATCCCGTACGTCGCGAGATTGCCCGTCTGGCGCTGCATCAACTGGTAACCGATGGCCGTATTCATCCGGCTCGCATCGAGGAAGTTGTTGAAAAAGTGCGCAAACAGGTGGAAGAAGAAATTATTGAAACAGGAAAACGTACCACCATCGATTTGGGTGTTCACGGTTTGCATCCTGAATTAATCCGCATGATCGGTAAAATGAAATACCGTTCGTCGTATGGTCAGAATTTGTTGCAGCACTCACGCGAAGTGGCGAATTTGTGCGCCATCATGGCTACCGAATTAGGTTTGAACGCCAAGGCCGCCAAACGTGCCGGTTTGCTTCATGATATTGGGAAAGTGCCCGATGACGAACCGGAATTGCCGCACGCAGTATTGGGTATGAAGTTGGCCGAACGTTTCAAGGAGAAACCGGATATTTGCAATGCCATTGGCGCTCACCACGACGAAGTTGAAATGACCAGTTTGCTTTCTCCGATTGTACAGGTTTGTGATGCCATTTCAGGAGCACGACCGGGCGCACGCCGCGAAGTAGTTGAATCGTACATCAAACGACTGAAAACGCTTGAAGAACTTGCCCTTTCCTATCCGGGAGTATTGAAAACCTATGCCATTCAGGCTGGACGCGAATTAAGGGTAATTGTTGGAAGCGATAAAATCAGCGACAAGGATTCAGAACAATTGTCGTTCGATATTGCAAAACGCATTCAAGACGAAATGACTTATCCCGGACAAATAAAAATTACTGTGATCCGCGAAATGCGTGCCATCAGCTACGCAAAATAAATAAGTACTTCAACTAATAATCAAAGGCCATTTGTCAACTGACAGATGGCCTTTTTTTCGTCTGTATGGCATGGCGTATTGACGCAAATCGTTGTATGAGATTGTAGTTTACAGCCATCAGCAAAGGTGTTTATTTTGGAGCGGAATATAAAAGAAGCATTCGGCAGCAAAGTACAAAACCAGGAGCTGATTTGGGAAGGGTTCAACCCTACCATTCTATAGTAAATGGATGTTACAGAGAAAATTATTTGTGAACGGGTTTATTAGAAATAACTCGCCCATCAACTTCATAATCTGAGGATGATGGGCGTGTTATTTACTTGTTCAGATGGCAAGCAATGCTATACTTTTTGCTTTTTCGTGAAAATTGAAAGCGCAAATATTGATTTGTTTTCCTTTTCTTCAACCGGTGCATTTTTACCCTGCCATTTCAGCATATAAGCCGGAATACTGGCCAAAACGAAACCTACAACCAGCAGAAGCATAAATAGCATGTTGTTGCCGATTTCTTCGATAAGAATAAAAGAAAGTAATATTATCAATCCATTTGCAGCAATCATAATAGAACTTGCAGCAAGGTGGTGTCCTCCGGTTAATTTAAGCAAATTGTGATGAATGTGGTTCATATCTGGTGAAAATGGCGAGCGTTTTTGTGATATCCTGATCATGAAAACCCTGAGCGTATCAATAACTGGCACAATTATTATTGACAAGGCAATTGCACTGGATCCGTAAAAAGAAGTTGATGAAACTGGCTTAAATTCAATGAAATGAATGGTAATTGCAGCAACAATAACTCCGAGAATAAGTGAACCTGTATCGCCCATGAATATTTTATTGGCGTGACCAAAAACATTGAACAGGAAAAATGCGATTAAACTACCTGTTAAGCTAAAACAAGTAAGTGCATAAATGTAATCACCGGCAGCCAGAAACAACAATCCGAAAACGGACGAAATAACTATCCCAATTCCGGATGAAAGGCCATCAATTCCATCGATGAGGTTTAGTGAGTTTATGATTCCGACAATTACAAAAACTGAAAGAAAAATTCCTGAAAAATATTCAATTTCGTGGATGCCCAATATTCCGTGAAGGTTCGTAATCTGGTAATTACCAAGAATAACCAGATAAAAAGCTACCAGTAACTGAACGATTAATTTTGCCTTTGCAGAAATACCAATGATATCGTCTTTCAAGCCAATGAGAAACATTACAAGAACTCCGGCTGATAAATATTTTAGCTCGTTGGTATTAAAACTGTTTAAAGAAATTACCTGGCTAAGCCTAAAACCTGCGAATATGGCAATCCCGCCCAATGTAGGGACGATGTGTTTGGCTGCTGAACGATGATTAGGAACATCAAACAATTTCTTGATATTTGAGACCTTAATAATCTTCGGAACTATAAAATAGACGATTGAAAAACTTATGGCGAGACTTAGAAAGATATTTATTTGGATGATCATAGTCATAGTTTTGAATGCCCCAAAAATAGTCTTTTATATTTCTTCAACGTTAAATTATATGTTACGAAATTGACAAATGTCATGAACTGTTCGATTTCCGTGACGAACTGGTCATTTTTCAGCATGAAATGCATTTTTTTTCTGAGGAGGAAGTGTAATTTTCCTTGGTGATTCCAGTAACAAACAAAATTTCGGAGTATTTTTTTGATCAGAGCCTCATGGCGGACTCGAACCGCCGACCTGCTCATTACGAATGAGCTGCTCTACCAACTGAGCTAAAGAGGCAACATTTGAGTTTAAAGATAAAAAAAACCATCCCCGAAGAGATGGTTTTTTAATTATAAAAATCTTAATCCATTATCGATGGAATCTGAGAGGTATTGTATTTACCTTCTTCAAGTTTTTTTCTTATTTCAGAAAATGCTTTGATGGTATATTCCACATCTTCCAGAGTATGCAAGGCTGTTGGAATCAATCGAAGCATGATCAGTCCTTTTGGAATAACCGGATAACCTACCACGGAACAAAAAATATTGTAGTTTTCACGAAGATCCATCACTGCACTGGTGGCTTCACCAACTCCGCCGGTGAAATAAACCGGGGTAACACATGAGTTGGTTGCTCCCAAATCAAAACCTTCTGCTTTCAATCCAGTTTGAAGGGCATCAACAATAAACCAAAGTTTTTCGCGCAGTTCAGGTTTCGTGCGTAAAAGTTCCAGTCGTTTCAATGCACCGATTACCATGGCCATTGGCAATGATTTTGCGAATGTTTGCGAACGCATGTTGTAACGCAAATAGTTGCAGATGTCTTCGTCACCGGCAACAAAAGCGCCAATTCCGGCCATTGATTTGGCAAAAGTTCCGAACAGAAGATCAATTTTATCGCTTACTCCAAAATGCTCGGCTGTACCTGCACCTGTTGCTCCCATTGTTCCAAAACCATGCGCATCGTCAACAAGCAGACGGAAAGAGAATTCATCCTTGAATTTGGCAATTTCATCCAGTTTACCAAGGTCGCCCGACATACCGAAAACACCTTCAGTAATAAGTAATATACCGCCCTTTTGTTTTTCAGCCAGACGGGTTGCTTTTTGCAACATGTTCCGGAGGCTGTCCATATTGTTGTGGGCATACACAAAACGCTTGCCCATGTGCAACCTTACACCGTCGAGGATACATGCATGTGATTCAGAATCATAAACGATCACATCATTGCGGCCACAAACTGCATCAATGATCGAAACCATTCCCTGATAACCAAAATTCAGCAGGAAGGCATCTTGCTTTCCAACAAATTCGGCCAGATTTTGCTCCAGTTCTTCATGTTTATTGGTTTGTCCCGACATCATGCGGGCTCCCATCGGGTAGGCAAGGCCATAATCCGCCGATGCCTGAGCGTCTGCTTCACGCACTTCAGGATGATTTGCAAGTCCGATATAATTGTTCAGGCTCCAAACCAACACTTCCTTACCTCTAAATTTCATTCTGGTACCTATTTCGCCTTCCAGTTTTGGGAAAGCAAAATATCCGTGGGCCTGTTTCATGTATTTTCCCAGGTCGCCCAAGTTGTTTCTTAATTTTTCAAAAATATCCACTTGATTTGGGTTTTAAATTAACATCGCAAAAGTAATTCTTTTTAATAAGTCTGCAAAATTGTTAATTTATACTAAACAGGATTGTAATCTGGATAAAACATTCTAATTTTCGCCCTTTAATTTTCGATAAAAATGTATATTT